>JAAZAH010000401.1 GCA_012514415.1 Sandaracinaceae bacterium | reverse complement strand
TGCTGGATCGGGCAATCCGTATTTCTCGACCGATACCGCAGCCGCGCTCCGGGCAATGGAGATCCAAGCTGAGGCGCTCTGCAAGGCCACCAAAGTCGAAGGCGTTTACGATAAGGATCCCGTCACGCATCCCGATGCGACGATGTATCACCGCATCGGTTATGAGCGCTTCCTCGTCGAGCGAGTGCGGGTGATGGACTCGACCGCCGTCACGCTCTGCCGCGACAATAAGCTTCCGATCCGCGTTTTCTCGCTTCAAAAGCGTGGCAATATTCGCCGCGTGGTCCTTGGCGAGGACGTGGGAACCCTTGTCACAGAGATCAGCTCGGACGCTTGATTCCGATCCACGACTCAGACCCATCCACCCTATTTGCGGAGAATATTAATGCTCTCGGAGACACTTGAAGACCTGAATGAAAGCATCGAGAAGGCGACGGACGCGCTCCGACGCGAGCTCGCCAAAATCCGCACTGGGCGCGCCAACCCCGACATCCTCGATTCCATCCGCGTCGACTATTACGGGACGCCGACGCCGCTCAAGCAAATGGCCACGATCGCCGTGCCCGAGCCTCGCATGATCACCGTCAAGCCCTTCGATCGCTCGACGATCGGTGCGATCGAAAAGGCCATCATCGTCGGCGATCTCGGCCTGAACCCGTCGAATGATGGCGAGCTGATCCGCATCCCCCTGCCGCCGCTCACCGAAGAGCGGAGGAAGGAGCTCGTTAAGGTCGCGCGGAAGGTCGGCGAGGACGCCAAGGTCGCGATCCGCCGCGCGCGTCACGACGCCAAGGACATGATCGACGCGTTCGAAAAGGATGGCGATGTCGGTGCGGACGAGGCTGAGCGCTCACGGAAAGAGCTCGAGGAGATCGTCAAGAACGCAAGCGCGCGGGTCGATCAGATCGTTGCCGAAAAGGAAAAAGACATCCTTGTCATCTAGTTGGTCTTCGAGGCGCCGCACGTGGCGCCGCGATGTGCGATTCCCGGAGAAATCGCGCGTCAAGACGGCCCAACGAGCTCAGTGAAGGGCGCGGCCAGGAGGCTGTCTATTGCACGGCGCACTCGAGAGTCAGAAGGGGAGGCCGAGGTTCAGATAACCCGAAAAGCCTCCGCCCTCGTTCCAGCCATAGGCCAAGCCACCTCGGATGGTGAAGGGGAGGTAATAGCCAAGGAGGAGATCGAGGAAGAGCTCGACACCCGCGCCGCCAAGGATCCCCTGCAGACTCGGCGCCCCATCGAACGCTTCGCCAAAATTGGCGAAGACCGATCCGTAGATGCGCTGAAGATAAAAGGGCAGCGTATGGATGCCGCGCTGGATGCGGTGAATCGGAAAGCGATAATCGAGGTTGAGCAACATGAACCGCTCGCCGAACGTCGCTCCGACGGGATAGCCGCGGAGGACGCGCCCGCTCAGCATCTGCCCGTTCAAAAACCCATCGAGTAGATTCATGTTGGGGAAACCGCCCAGCGAAAACCGCCCTCGATAGTCGGGGTCGCCGAAGACCGTTCCGGCTTGGAGACCCACGGCGAGTACATGATGCTCGACGAATGGATTTTCGATGTAGCGATCCAAGGTGAGCACTGCGCTTCCGCTCGTTCCTCGTGCTCCGCGCTGCGGAGAGCGAACCGAGAGATCGGCCGAAACGCGCTGCCCTTCGGAGGGCGTGATGTCGTAGGTGTGCTGGCGGACATCCGAGTAGGCGTAACGAAAACGCGTGCTCGAAGTGAAACCGAAGCGTGGGCGCGCGTCGACGAAGCGGTTGGGATCACGGGGAATCGCGAGCTCCTCGTTCGCGTCCGTGTGCTGGAGTCCGAAGTTCGCGCTGAGGGAATGCGTCCGAAAGCTGTCGTAGAAGCGATAGCTCAGGCCGATCTCGCCGCCCAGATAGACCGTCCGATAGACGGAGCGTGCACGGTCCACGACGAGGCCACCCTCGATGCCGTGGAGGCGATAAAGCGAGAGCGTAAGCGGCACGGGGAAGCGTCGAAGCGCATAGACGAGTTCAACATCCGCAAAGCCCATCTCGAGGCCGATGCCCGAGCGGAGCGAGAGCACATGATGCTGCGCGATGTCTTCGGCGCGAAGCGTGATGCCAAGCTGATAGCCGAGGACGTGGCTCCCGACATTGAGCATGACGTTACGCGGAAAGAGCGTACGAATGGCGCGATATCGCTCGCTGAAGAGCGCCGCATAATCGTCGATCAAACGCGCTTCCGGCCGCTCGTAAGATTCCGGGGCATCGAGCGGCTCATGATCACTCAAATCAAGCAAATACACATCGAAGCCGAGGGAGCCGTAGCCGATATAGGCGAGCTTCGAGCCGTCGGGCGAAACCGCGGGCATGTACGCGCCACCGACGACATTGGTGATCTTTACCGTCCGACCCGTCGCGCGATCCATCCGGTAGATATTGGCGACACCGTCGCGATCGCTCGAGAAATAAAGGAAGCGTCCATCGGGTGAAAAGGCCGGCCCCATATCGAGCGCGCGATCGCGCATCAGCCTCCTTCGCGTCCTGGTTTCGAGGTCGAGCTCCTCGAGGTCGCGATACCCACCCCTTCGGTAGATCGAATAGACGAGCGTGTGACCGTCGGGCGAAAACGCGGGCGTATACACCTGCTCGAAGCGCTCGGAGCGAACCAAGATCTCGTACGCCTCGGGTTCGTCGATGGGCGCGATGGCGAGATGCGTCGTTCCAGCCGAGTTCAGCGTAAAGGCGAGCTTCGTGCCGTCCGGTGAAACCGCCGGGGCCCTCGCTCTGAGCCCGCGGGTGAGGCGCTGACGGCGCTTTTTTTGCGGTCCAAGCCGATAAAGATCGAAGAAGCTATAGAGGTTTCGCGCCGAGTCGACCGTATCGAAATAAAGGCTTCCATCGGGAGCGAGCGCCGCGCGTGCACGACCCGAAACGCGCGTGAGCTTTTTCGTCCGCGAAGGATCGCGAAGATCGATCCTTCGAAGCTGAGCGTCAGAGCGCCCATCGGCGGAGTAATAGACGAGCGTCATATCGTCGAGGAAGACAGGATAGGCCGCGCCTTCGCCGTGATGCGTGAGCCGCTCGCCCTCGATCCGGCCTTCTTCCATGACCCGCGCTTCGACGGCCCGCGCTTTTTGGCGTTCGCGCTCGAGAAAGTCCTCGTAAAGCCCGACGAAGCTCTCGCCCGTCACGCGTTTGAGCGCGCGATTGAAGCCAAAAGGAATGGCCTTCTTTCCGTAAAATTCGGCGAACCGCGCGAGGACATCGTGGCCGTGCTTCTCGATGATGAAATCCCAAAAGCGCGAGCCGTAAAGGTAGAACACCGAGCCATGCGGGTGATAATCCGTTTGGTTCGAGAGCTGGTCGAGGCGAAGAAGTCGGCCCTCAAGCGCCGCCATCCGCATGATCATCGCGAAATGCGTGGAGCGCATCCTCCCGCCGCTCGTCCTCTCGCTCTCGAGGTAGGTGGCGAGCCCTTCGACAATGAAACGCGGAAGGATGTGGTTCGGCGCCCAGACCTTGCCGATGATCTTATTGAGGAGGGCGGGGAGCCCTCCGATATTGTCGAGGTGGAGGATATGGGCGTGTTCGTGAACGACGAGGAGGTTGACCCAATCATCGAAATCACCGATC
>JAAZAH010000051.1 GCA_012514415.1 Sandaracinaceae bacterium | reverse complement strand
GCTCCGTTCGCCGCTCAGCTGAATCCAGAGAGTCATTTCGTCCCTTTTCCTCATCACCCAAGTGAGGTCGATCGATCGCTCGAAACCGCGCGCCGCATCCTACGTGAGCGTCCGATCGGAGCGATCCTCGTCGAGCCCATCCTTGGCAGAGGCGGCATTCATATCCCGCCGCCCGGATTTTTGGCGGCGCTCCAAACCCTCGGCGCGGAAGAGGGTGCGCTTTTCATCGTCGATGAAATCTTTACCGGAATGGGGCGAACCGGATCGTTCTTTCGGATCCAGGCCGAAGGGCTCACGCCCGACCTCCTCTGTCTTGGAAAGGGGCTTGGCGGGGGCATGCCCGTCTCGGCCTGCATTGGCAGCCATGAGGTGATGGCGGCTTGGGGCGATCCGGTCGGCGAAGCGATCCATACCGGCACGTTTTTCGGCCATCCACTCGGAGCGGCGGCGGCGCTCGCGGTGCTCGCTTCGATCGACGAGCGAAGCCTCCTCAAGCGTGCAGAGGAGCTCGGGAATCGGTTTCGGATGAAGGCCGAAGCACGGCTCAAAAAGTCGGTGCGCGGCGCCGGACTTTTTTTAGCCATCGAGCTTGGTGAAAATGGAAGCGCGCTTCGATTCCTTCCGAAGCTTCTAGAGCGCGGCTATTTGGTCTTACCCGCCGGTCGCGGGGCTTCTGCTCTCAATCTTACGCCTGCGCTCACCGTCGATGAGCGTCTCCTCGATGCCTTCATCGATACGCTCAGCGAACTGCTCGAAAGAGAGCGCACATGAAAAGGAACCAAAGATGACGGGCAGCAACGAAGCGGAGCGAGAGGCGCTCCACGCCGAGATCCTCGCCTTCGTCCATGCGCATCGGGATGGTCTCCGCGACGATGATGCGCTCGGCGCTTTACTCGAAAAAGTCGCGGATTTCCAAGAGCGCGCCATTCCTTCTTATGCGCGTCTCGCTCGACGGAGGCGCGAGCGAGGCGATGCACGCCTTCCGGCAGCCGTACCGACCGATGTCTTTCGCTATACGCGGCTCGCCGTGCATCCGCCCGAAGACGACCGGCGCATCTTCCGAACCAGCGGCACAACACATGGCGAACGCGGAAAGCACCATCTCCGCGATCTTTCGCTCTACGATCGCGGCGCGCTCATCCAAGGCGAGCGCTTTCTCTTTCCCGATTTTGCCGATGGGAAGAAACTCCGCGGGGTCATCCTGGCACCCTCACCCGACGAGGTCCCGGACTCTTCGCTCTCGTACATGCTTGGGCTCTTCGCCGAGCATTTTCTGAGCGAGCCCGAATTTCTTCTTCGGGACGGCAACCTCGATCACGAGCGATTGCGAACGCTCCTTCACGAGCGCGACAACGGACCCGTCGCCCTCCTCGGCACAAGCTTCGCTTTCGTCTTCGCAGAAGAGGCTTTGGGGAGCGCCCGATTTCAACTCCCCAAGGGAAGCCGCATCATGCAAACCGGCGGCTTCAAAGGACGAAGCCGGAGCTACGATCCACCGACCATGCGCCGAATGTTGAGCTCGCGTTACGGCATCGATGAACATGCGATCATCGCGGAATACGGCATGACAGAGCTCAGCTCACAGTTTTACGAAGGCGAGCTCCGCGCGTTGCTCCTCGGAGCAGCCTTCGAAGACGTCCCGTCGGCCGAAGCGCGTGTTTTGATTCCGCCACCGTGGGTACGCGCCTTCCCCGTGCATCCCGAAACCCTCGAGCGCGTCCCCGATGGCGAGCTTGGTATCCTCCGCATCGACGACCTCACGAACCTCGATACGATCGCCTGCATCCAAACCTCCGATCTCGCCCAAGCCACCACCGAAGGAATCGTCCTCCGCGGACGGGCCGAAGGCGCCGTGCCGCGCGGCTGCTCGATCGCCATCGAAGAAATCTTAGGGGACGTCGAATGAGCCTCCGTCTCGTCGATTCGGTCGCGGATCGCCTCGCGCGTGCGCTTGCCTGCGAGCGTCCGCTCGATCGGCTGGGTGGCGCACGTCGGGCCGAACTCCTCGCCGCCGCCATCCCGCGTTTCGAGTCCAGAGCGCGCGAGTCCATCGCCGAGCTCGAAGCTTCGAGCGGGCTAAAAAAAGCAAACCTGCTCCGCGGCCTAAGCGATGCGCTCGAGAGCATGAGCCTTGAGCGCTTCATCGAGATCCTCGAGCGCGCCGAACGCTCCGCGCCGCCCGGCACGCGCCCTTCTCCTCTCGGACTTCACCTCAGCATCCTTCCTTCGAATGTTTTCACCGCGCCGCTTCGGGCGCTCATTCTGCCCCTTCTCTTCGGCAATCCCGTCATCGCGAAAGCGAGCAGCCGCGGCGATCGACTTGCACACCTTTTCGCCGATGCGCTGACGGAGACTTTTGCCGAGGCCGAGCCCGCGCTCCGTGACGCGCTCTTCGTCCTGACGTTCTCGTCCCAAGAGCGCGATCTCCTCGAGCGTCTCTTGGTCCAAGCAAAGAGCGTTGCCGCCTATGGGACCGATCAGACGGTTCGCGCCATCCGCGAACTCCTCCCTGCGCAGACGCGCTATCAGGCGCATGGAAGCGGCCTCGGGCTCGCCCTCATGGACGGCCCGGCCGACGAGGCGACCCTCGCCCGCTTTGCTGAAGACATCATCGCATTCGATCAACGTGGATGCCTTTCCCCCCACGCGCTCTTTACGCTCGGTGACGCGCGTCAAGCGGCCGAAGCACTCGAAAGGGCCCTCTCGGCCGCATCGTTTCGACGCCCGCGAGGCGCACTTCCTCTCGAGCTCGCAAGCGCGCAACTCCAATGGCGCGCGGTCGGTGAGGCCAGAGGCGAGCTCATCGAAGGGCATGATTTCGCGATCACCATCGAGCCCGCTGGCCCTCCGCGGATCAGCCCTGGCTACCGAAACATCGCGATCATTCCGCTCGAATCGAAGACCGAGTTTCTCCGCATCGCGGCGAGCTTCGGTCAGCGGCTCAAAGCGCTAGGGATCGAAAGTGAGGAGTGCGCCTCTCTCATCGACGAGCTCCCCCTGCTCGTCTCGCCGCGCATCAGCCGCTTCGGCGAGATGCAGCGCCCAGCGATCGACGAACCTTGGGAAGGTCTCGCGCCGCATGAAGGCTTCGTGCTTTACCGTGCGGCTTGGTGAGCCCTGCGCCCCCTCGCTCTCGACGATGGGTGTTCAGACGCCGAGAAAGAGGCGGTGGCCAAAGTTCCGCTCAAGCGGGCTCGCGAAGATCTTCTCAGCCGCGCGTTCGATATCGTATTCGACGCGATGGAATTCAAAGCGGCGCGTCTCGGAATCGTAGACCGTGTAGCTCGCCCGCGTATCGTAATCGCGAGGCTGACCGACCGAGCCGACCGAGACGATGTACTTCACGCCATCTTCAACGGTAAAATCCTCGGCGGGAAGCTCTTCGACGCTATTTTCGTAGAGCGCGAAGACCTTACAAAGATGTGAATGACCGATGAGGGTGAGCGTATTGAGCTCGTCGCGAATCGGAAGACAATCCGCCGCCTGCTCCGGGGCAAAGATATAGTCGAATTCCTCGATGCGCCGCGGCGAGCCGTGGCTGAGTGTGAGGTCGACATCATCAAGATCCCACCGATAGGGGAGCCCCTTCAGCCATTCGAAATTTTCTTCGGAAAGAAGCGCAGCGTGAAGATCGAGCGCCCGCCGCGCGGCCTCATAATAATAGCTGTAGTCCATGCGGCCCACGACGGCCGCGTCGTGGTTGCCAATGACGGTCTTTTCGGCGACGGAGCGAACGAGATCGGCACACTCATTCGGGTTCGCGCCATATCCGACCACATCACCTAAACAAAGGTAGCGGTCGATCGAATGCGCTTCGTAGGCCTTCATCACGGCCTCGAGTGCTTCCACGTTGGCGTGGACGTCGCTGAATATTCCAATCCGCATCGCGATGACACCCGTGTTCTAAAGGCACGCGCTCATTAAGTAAATGATAGAGAGATCAATGTCGGAGTCTCGCCTCGAGTCGTGCGGCGAGTCGGGAGCTCCCCTCCATTTGCAATCTCTCCTCCAATGAAGATAGCGCGACGGCATCGCGCGCGTCCATGATGCGGCGGAGCCCCTCACGCGCAGTCCTTGCAAGCGCGTCGTCGCCCTGCGCGAGCTGCTCGATCTCCACATCGAAACCGGCCTCCGCAAGATGCGCCATCGCGAGTGCGAGCCTCCGGTTCATTCCGATCTCATCGCGCATGCGGGCCTCGATCGCTTCAAGAGCCTCCTCACCGAGATAGGCGAGGAGGCGCGCAAAGTGCGGGGCGGCATCGCTCGTCTCCTCAAGATATGCGTCGACCATGGAGCGCGCAGCAGACGTTGCCCGAAGCTCGGCGAGCCCAATGGCGCCGGCGAGGCGGACCTCCGCCGAGGGATCGCTTAACGCGCGTTCAAGCACCGGGATGGCGCGCTCGCCCTCTTGAATCAGCTTGAGGAGGGAGTCCTCGAGACGGTCCTCATCGAGCGTGAGCTCTTCAGGCGGAGGCTCTCCCTCTGGACCAAACCAACCGCGACCGATGTCTTCGTCGCGCAGAGAATCACCATCGCTCTCGCCGAATCCGCGCACCGAAATGGGGGCGTCGAAGCGATCGGCGGAGCGCAACTTCGGGCGTCCTTCCACGAGATAGCGGCGGAGCCCCTCCATGCCGATCACGACGCGCGCCTCCGCGACATACGCCGGAATCTCGAATTGCCCTTCTTCGGCGATGCGGCGAAGGAGCGATGCGCGCTCTTCGAAATAGCGATGCCGGAGCGTCTCGGGAAGGACGAGCGCGAATTTTTTGGCGCGCGGGTCGTGATAGATGAATTCGAGGGCCAGATCGGTAACGCGATCGATGCGAAAGAGCTCTCCGGAGCGTGCCATCTCACCAAGTGCGCTATCGGTGGCCGCGTTGACGCCCCGGTAGACCCAGCGGACCTTCGCCCCGCCATCCTCACCGACAATGAGGATGGGTTCCCTCTTCGTTTTTCCTAGGTCCCCGACGTATTCCCCATCCGGATTCCTTTCCCTCAGCGCGCTACGCCGTTCCCTCATTGCCGACTCCCCCTCTCGCCACCGTCAACCTTGGCTCGCCACCCTTTGTGCCGCTTTTTTTACTCCGAGGAGACTTTCAGCATAATAACCTACATGGTCCGACGTGTATCCTTCCTCCTCCTCGTGATTGTGGGGCTGCTGCTCTGTGGGTCAAGCATCGGGCTCGAGCGTACGCTGGGTCTCAGTCTTGATATCCCCCAACCTGCGACCCGCGCCGCGGAGCGCATCCTACGGCGTCTCGACGCCATCGAGGAGCGCCTCGTCGCGACCCGATACCAACACCGGACCTACGTCGACGAGCGCCGCGGGATCTATTACTTCGACTGCTCGGGGCTGGTCGGTTGGGTGCTCGAAAAAGAAGCTCCTCTCGCGAGGCTTCATTCTTACGCGCCGCGTCCGACGGCGAACGATTTCGTCGAAGCCATCAAGCGGGCGCCAGCGCGCGGGACTCGCGGAGGATGGCAGCGCATCGACCGGATCGAGGACGCCGAAGCCGGCGATCTCTTTGCCTGGACCATTCCGAAGCATTTTCCGGAAAGCGACCTCACAGGCCACACCGGCTTCATCGTTAGAAAACCCCGGAAGCTTCCGGGCCTCGAAGGCGTCTACGCCGTGCGGATCGCGGATTCGACGACGGTGCCGCATCAGAACGATACGCGCCCCCGAGGGGGCGAAGGTGGCTTCGGACGCGGTACCATCCTCATCAAGGCGGGCGAGGCGCGCCAGCCGATTGGCTATGGCTGGTTTGGAGCAAGCTTCCCCGTCACGGTCGAAGCACCGATCGGCATCGGACGGGTGCATCGCTAAAGGATTCCGGTCGGGGAGACGCGGCAGCGCAGACAGCCCCCAGTGCGCGTGTCATACTGCGCCACTATGGACGAGCCCGATAAAAATATCGTCGATCTCACCGCCGCCTGCATCCTCGCCGTCGAGGAAGTCGCCAAGGTCCGCCTCGACTTCACTCAAGACACCCTTCCCTTCCTCGATTTTTACCTGATGAGCGCGCGCGAGGTGAAAGAGGAAGCCCACGGGCTCATCGCGCAGATGGTGGGTGTGTATTTCGGAGAGGTCATCCGCCGAAACCTCGGGCCCGCGCGTTGGTACCTCCCGCGCGAGCAGCCCGAGAATGTGCGCCTCGAGTTCGAAGACATTTTCCTTTCCTTCAATCCGATAGGGATCGCATACGAAGCGCTCATCGAGGAGGAGAGCGAGGGCTTCGGAGCACATCTCGAGCTTCGCCCCGCCGATCGAAGCGTCGTCAAGGGATCGCTCGAGGCGCTCGGGGCGACGCGGAGTGACGATTATTATCGCTTCGGCGTGCGCTTCGAAATCATCGACCAGGTCGCGCACACCCTGCGAAGCCGCCTCCCCGAGGCCGAGCGCTCACGCACCCTCGGCCCCGACGCGTACGCGCATCTAAGGATCGACGATCCGCCCGAAAGTCCGCTCAGCTAAATCGGCTCATTCGATGATGAGCTCGCCCGGGACGCGGTGCATCAACGGGATGCTTCGCCGCGCCCCGAACGCGCGCAGCGCGCCGATCCGATAACGGCCATGCTGGAGGCCGCGAAGGGTGACGGAGGCTCCCTCCTCGAGGACGGCCACCTGAAGCCCCTCGATGACGACAAGGCTGCGTCCGCGCGCACGATTTTCGATATAGAGCGTCGCCGGCAGTGTCTCTTCATCGACGTCTTCGGCGGGTACGGTGGGGACGAGGCGTTCGAGGATCTCTTCTTCGACGAGGACGCGCGCCGGATCATGGAGCAAAGGCTCCGGAGGATCGAGATGGTCTGCGCGAAGGTAGCGGCGTGGGATCTTCATTGGGACGTGCGCCGTGAGCGTCGCCTGCGTCCGACCGATCCGGAAGAACCGCGGCGCGCCGGATTCACAGCGGCGCCCCCAATTATCGAGCGATGCGCGGGCCCATTCGGCGAGGAAGCGGCAGAAGAGCGGCATATGCTCTTGAAGGCCGGGCTCTTCATCCACACGAAGGCCAAAGCCGGGTGAACCAGGAGGCGGCGCGCCCTCGTACCACGCGGCGAGCTGGCCCACGCCCACGCTTCGGCCCCCCTCACCGTCAAAAACGTAGGCGCTCGGGCGCCCTGCCTGCATTCGCACCTCAGAGCCGCCCGGCACGGGCCAATCCGGGCCGAGAAAGGTGACGCGGATGCGATCCTTTGAGACATCGACGCGGAGCTCTTTGGGCGCTTGAGCGAAGCTCGGAAGTCCCGGGCCGAGGATCGGCGGAAAGCGGGTGCGATGCCGATAGACGAAGCGGTGCACGGTGACGAGCTCACTTGAATCGTAGTCGGTGTCGATGGAGACGGCGGGGCGAATGGGCCACTCCTGTCGTCCCTCCGTGAGCGTTTCCTCGGCCAAGTAGACAGGGGACTCGCTTTCCTCGGGGAATTCGAAATCCATCGCCCGCTGCCGCCGAGGCTCCTCACCCTCGCACGCAACGAGCCCGATGAGCGCAAGGGCGATGATGCGTGCAAGCGGCTTCGGGCGGGCGCTCCAAAAGGCGCACAAACCTCGGGGGAGCATGGAGCAAGCCTAGCAGGCACGCGCCGTCTGCGCCTTCTTTCATCGAAAGCGCGACGTGACCCGACTTCAAAAAACTTCCCCCTTTCCGGCCCTTCAAGAGCGCTTCCCTCCCGCTTTGGTCCGAGATCGACTAAGACTAGGGCATGCCTCGCGATCTCGAAGCCGCCGCCCAAGCCATCGAGGCCTTTCTCCGCGCGCTCGATCTCCCCATCGCCGACGATCCCGAGCTCAAAGGGACGGGAATGCGCGTGGCCAAAGCCTTCGCCGAAGAGCTCCTCGAGGGCTACGCGATGGATCCGGCGGCGATCCTCTCAAATGAAACCCGAGCCCAGACGCGCGATCCCGTCATCCTCGGTCCGGTCGAGGCGACGCTCATCTGTCCGCACCACCTCTTGCCGGCGCAGGGAAAGATCACGCTCGGCTACCTTCCAAATGAGCGCGTGGTCGGGCTCGGAGCGCTCGCGAAGCTCGCCCACGCCCGCTCGCGGCGGCTCGTTCTTCAAGAGGCGCTTGGCGAGCAACTCGCGAGCGATCTCATCGAGCATCTCGGCGCACGCGCCGCCGCCTGCTACATCGATTTGGAGCACGCCTGCGTCGTCTCGCGGAGCTCGAGGGCTCACGGGGCACGCGCGAAAACCTTCACCTACCGCGGAGAGCGCGACGATGATTTTCGTGAGGCCTTCTTCGCAGCCATCGGAAGTCGAGAGGGCTGAGCTCCCTCACCCGCGTCGCCGTGTGAGTGTGCGGCCGCCGATCTCGACAACCGGCGTCCCCTCGTCAATCGAGCTCTCCACCCGAAGCGAGCGCCGGCCGCGCCTCTTCGTCGCCAAGATCGTAGAGGTGCCCCATGCGCCTACGTTTCGTCTCGAGGTATTCCTGATTGTGAGGATGGTAGCCCGCGAAATGCTCAACGCGTGAGGTGACGAGCACACCATCGCGTCTGAGGGCGTCGACTTTGAGCGGGTTATTCGTCATCACGCGGACGGATTCGATTCCCAGATCGCGGAGCATGAAGGCGGCGGCCTTATAGTCGCGGAGATCGTCGCCAAAGCCGAGCTTACGGTTCGCGTCGACCGTATCGTAGCCCTGTTGCTGGAGCGCATAGGCCTTGATCTTATTACCGAGGCCGATCCCGCGTCCTTCTTGGCGCAGGTAACAGATCACCCCAGCCTTTTCTTCGGCAATGCGGCGCATCGCGAGATCCAGTTGCTCGCGACAATCGCATTTCAGGCTGTGGAAGACCTCGCCGGTCATGCATTCGCTATGAACGCGCACGAGGACATCGCTCGCACCGCGCACTTCACCGCGGACGATGGCGACGTGTTCAAAAGGAGAGTCGGCCTCGCGATAGACCACAAAACGAAAGGTCCCGTACTCGGTCGGGACGGTGGCCTCGGAATACCGCCTGAAAGTCGGCTCAGGATTAGGGCTCATGACGGTTCTCCCCGCGTTCGGGGGTTCAGGACACTTTAGACGGCGAGTGATTTGAGTCAACCCGCGTACCCATCCCCCTCCCATTATGATAGAGCATGGTGGTGCTTCGTCCTGTATCCAAAGGGGTAGAACCGCTCCGCGACGAGCTCGCATCCGCGCTCGCGAACGAAAACATCTCGAGCGAGAGTACCGATCGGGTAGCGTATGCCCGCGATCTCTGGCCGCGGCAGCAGATCCGAACGCGCCGCGGTGAGGCGGCCATCGCCCCGCCCGCCTTCATCGCTTGGCCCGAGTCCACCGAGGAAGTGGCACGACTTGTTCAAGTGGCGCACGAGCGCTCGCTCCCGATCGTCCCTTATGGCGCGGGAAGCGGCGTCTGCGGCGGCATCCTCCCAAGAGAGGATGCGCTCATCATCGATATGAAGCGGATGCGTCGCCCGCTCGAGGTCGACGGCGAGCGACTTATCGCGCGCTTTGAGGCGGGCATCGTCGGGCAGCACCTCGAAGACGAGCTGAACCGCTTGGGGTTCACGCTCGGGCATTTTCCTTCGTCGATTTATTGCTCAACCCTCGGAGGATGGATCGCCGGGCGCTCGGCCGGGCAGACATCTGGAAGATACGGAAAAATCGAGGATATGATCCTCGGGCTCCGCTTCGTGGACGGCACGGGGAAGGTACATCACGTCGAACGAGACGGTGAAAACGCGGCGCTTCTCCCGCTCATCATCGGCTCCGAAGGCATCCTCGGGATCGTCACCGAGGCGACGCTCCGCATCGCCCCGGCACCTGAAGAACGCGTCTTCGCCGGCTTCGTTTTCCCGGATGTTGCGAGCGGACTTCTCGCGATTCGGAGATTCTATCAAAGCGGGCTCCGTCCGGCGGTCGCGCGGCTCTACGATCCCTTCGACTCCTTTTTGAAGCGGCAAGGCGGAATTCGGCGCAGAGACACGGACAGCGAGACCGAAGCCTCTCGCCCCAAGGGCATCCGCGGGAAAACACGTAAAGAATCGACAGTCCGCTCCCTCGCTCTTCACGCGCTCAATCACTCGCTTCGGCACGCCAAATACATGAACGAGCTCATCGAGCGTGTTCCCGACACCATGCTCGGAGGCGCAACGCTCGTGCTTGTGTGGGAATGCGATCTTTCGCTTGGTAAGATTGAACGCGAAGTCGCCCGCTCCATTGCGCTCGAGCTCGGTGCCGAAGATCTTGGCGAAGAGCCCGGACGGCATTGGCTCGCCCATCGCCATAGCGTCAGCTATCGCCAGTCGCCCATGTTTCGCTCGGGTGCGTTCGTCGACACGATGGAAGTCTCGGCGAGGTGGAGTCGGATGCTCCCGATGTATGAGGCCGTCAAGCGGGCGCTCGGAGAGCACGTCTTCGTGATGGCGCATTTCAGCCATGCTTATCCCGATGGCGCGTCGATCTACTTCACCTTCGCGGGCTCGGCGCGAAGCGACGCCGAGCAGCTCGAGCGTTATGATCGCGCGTGGAGAAGCGCCCTCAAAGCGGCGATCGATGCGGGCGGAAGCCTAAGCCATCACCACGGGGTGGGACGCTCAAAAGCGCCCGCGATGCAGCGCGAACAAGGCCACGCGCTTTCTCTTCTCGCGGATTTAAAGAAGACGTTCGACCCTCGCTTGATCTTGAATCGGGGAACGCTTCTCCCCGAGGAATTCCTTCATGGGCTGCGATAGAATGGGCATCCGGCGTTTTCGTGAAGAGTTCAGCTCTTCGGTCATCGAGGATGGCAACGTGCTTCGCTTTCAGCCGCGCGATCGCGACGAGGCGATTCGCGGGGTGCGCGCCGCCGTTCGCTTTGGGCTCGAGATGGGGCTCGAGCCGGGAAGAGCCATCCAGCTGGATCTCTCGAAGTTTTCTGAGATCCTCGAGATGGATGAGACCTCTCGGCTACTCCACGTGGGTGCCGGCGCCTCGCTCGCAAAGGTCGAAGAGACGCTTCGAGCTCGCTCCATGTCGCTTGGCCTGCCCTATGAGGGAGATTTTCCGCTCTACCGCCTGCTCCTCGCGCGGTGCCCCGGCGGACTCTCGCCCGACGACGATCCCGTCAGGCAGCTCGTCGCGGGCGTCGAGGCCATTGTCCCCGATGGACGCGCGCTCTCGATTCGGCCCGCGCCGCGACGCGCCGTGGGTCCTGATTTCACCTTGAGCATGTTGAAGAGCGGTGGCGAGCTCGCCTTCCCACTCTCCTTTTGGCTCGCGTATCGAGCGCATGCGGAGCACGTGCGATTTGCTTTCCGCTTCGGCTCGAAAAACGCCGCCGAGATCGCCCTTGCTCAGATCCGCGGTCAGGGCGTGCGCCCCGTCTTCTCCGCCATCCATGAGGAAATTCTCGAGCTCCACCTCGAACAAGGCGCGCTCTACGGCGCAATGAGCGCAATCGTCG
>JAAZAH010000400.1 GCA_012514415.1 Sandaracinaceae bacterium | reverse complement strand
CCGATCTCGGCGGAGATTATCGCCAGCCGCTCTTTCTGCCACGTCTCCCCAATCCGATTGCATATCTCTTCGTGGGCGTAATGGGCATCTCGGGCATCCTCCTCTCCCTCGGCGTTCGCGCACGCCTCTCCGCCGCGATCTTCTCCGCGACGCTCTTCTTCGCCCTTTATTCAGATCGCCTTTCGGCCTTTACCGTGAGCAAGATTGCCCCTGTGCTTGTCTTCGCGCTCGCCGTGAGCCCCGCAGGCGCCCGATATGGGATCGACGCCATGCTCCGCCTCCGAAAAGCGCGCGGAGAAGACGAACGGAGCAAGCGGACGCATCGCGACGACTCCGTGCTCCCCGAGCAAGTGCGCTATGGAAACATCTTCTTCTTTCAGGCGTTTATCGTCTCCATGTATTCCGCCTCGGGCATCTGTAAGGCGCGTGGCGACTGGCTCGATACGCCGCACCTCCTCCATACGCACCTTCACGGAAGCTACCAAACCATCGTCTCGTGGTGGGCCGCCAACCACCTCCCCGCCTTTAGCTGGAACATCTTTCAAGGAACGACGCTTTTCTTCGAGCTCTTCGCCCCCCTTCTCTTTTATTTCGAAAAGCTGCGTCCCTACGCGCTCATTTATGGACTCTCGATGCACGCGATCATCGGCCTGATGTTTGGGCCCGTCGTGTGGTTCGCGCTCTTGATGTCCATTGTCTTGATCGCATGCTTTGCACCGGCTTCCTGGCTGGACGCTGCCTTATCGCGCCTCTTCCCATCTCCGCGATCCGCCGATCCATCCTCAGCTCGGAGCGAGTCCTTCGAAACGAAGGAGTGATTAGCCGACGAGCGCTTCTTCGAGCTTCGACATCGCGGCGACGGCGCGCATCCGCAGGCGGTATTCGACGATCTCGGAGACCGCCGTATCGGCCGGATTCACCTCGACGGTGAGGGCATTTTGCATGCGTGCGCGATAAACGGGCTCGGCGATGTATGGGAACGCGCTGGAGGTGCCGATCGAGATCACCGCGTCGAAGCCCTTCCGGATCTCGGACTCGAGTTCGACGAGTTCAGGCCGAGGGAGCGGCTCTCCAAAAAGGACGATCTCCGGCCGCTCGATCCCCCCACATGCGGAACAGCGCGGGAGCTCATCGAGATTTCCAAAATGCTCAACGGTTCGGCGTCTCGCACACGAAGTGCAGATGATGCGGTGGACGTTGCCGTGGATCTCGATCAGCTTGCGGGAGCCAGCCCTTGCGTGGAGCCCATCCACATTCTGCGTGAGCGTGAGGACCCGAGGTTTGGCTCCCTCGGCGGCGGCGATGATCGAATGCGCAAGGTTCGGTGCCGCGCCACGCGTCGCCTCTTCAATCTGTCGGATGTAGCGCCAGGTGAGCACGGGATCTTCTGTGAAGATGCGGTTTGAAAGCGCTTCCTCGATCGGCAGTCCTTCGGCCGTGATGGTCCCTTCGTAAAGGCCTCCGACACCGCGATAGGTCGGAAGGCCCGAATCCGCCGAGATTCCGGCACCGGTGATGAATAAGACGCTCGAAGCATCACGGAGTCGCGCCAAGAGTTCGTTCATACGATCGGTTCACACATTGAGAAGCAGCTGAACGAGATCGATCGCGAGCGTGCTATCTTCGCAGCGTGCAAGCGAACGTTCCGTCCATTCTATATAATCCCAAGCCCGAAGTTGTCGCGTCCAGCCCAATGACCCACTTTCGCGAGGCATTCGCGAAACGCATCGGGCAGCGCCTCGTCGATTCAAGAGCACTCCACCGCGCAAGCGTCGAAAACATCGCGGATTTTTGGGATGAAATCTGGGATGTCACCGGCGTGGTCGGCGACAAAGGCGAGCGCCGGCTGGTCCACGAAGGCGAGATGATCGACGCGGAATT
>JAAZAH010000399.1 GCA_012514415.1 Sandaracinaceae bacterium | reverse complement strand
TCGGCATCCCGAAAGCGAGGCCGACACCGAGGGCAATGATCGGCAAGATCACGAGCCGCGCCACAAGCCCAAAGGCAAAAGGGGCGAGTTCCTCACGCGGCATCCGGAATTTGAGGTTCAGCCCGATCGCCACCATGACGATGGGCACGAGCGATGCGGCGAGCGAATCGACGAGCGTGCTGAGGAGCGCGGGAGGCTCCTTTGGATAAATCGTCAGACCGATGAGCAACGCCCAAATCGCGGGGAAGCGCACCATACGCGCGAAGATCGGCCTAAAACCGAGCGCGCTCCCGCTATGACGGGCCAAGATAAAGAGGCCGACCGTCGAGAGCAGCATGAACGAGCCAAATTGATCGTAGACGACGGCGTAGGCGACCGCGTCTTCTCCGAGGAGCGCCTCTGTCATCGGAAATCCGAGGAAGCTCGAATTGCAGAAGCCGACGCAAAGAAGGAGGGCGGTGACGTGATCGCGGCTGAGCTTGAGTGGCTTTTTGAACGCAAACACGAGCGCGAGCGTCGCACCCATCAAGATCCATGGGGTGAGCGCGAGACCGATCAACGAAAGGTCGAGCCGCATGCCAGGCACATAGCGAAGGACCGCGGCGGGTAGGCAGAGGTAGATCGCGAAAAGGTTCAGGGTCTCCGCGGCGTTCTCGGGGAGGATACGAGCGCGCGCGAGGAGGAGCCCGAACGCGATGAACGTGAGGATCTGAGCAAAGGCGTCAAAGCTCGACATCGAGGGATGGCGATAGCAGGCGGCGGGGCGTGTGGCGAACCGCCCGCGGCGTTCCGAGACGGCGCGGTGGGCGTAGGAAGAGCCCTCTTCGACGGATCCTTCGAGGAGGCGCCCAGCCTCTCTCCGCGAGGGGTGCGGGGCTTTCGACGTCCTCAATGCCGCAAACCCGGGGCAAACTTCGGCTCAGAATGCAATGGGAAGGCGCGCATGCTTCCGGCGAGGCATCCACCACGACGCGGAAGAAAGAAAGTCCGGCGTCCTAACGAAAGAAGGAGTGAAACCATCGCTTCACTCCTTCCTGCCTCGCGCCTATGCCGATGCCGCTCGTCGGCTCAGCCTAGGAACATCTTCAGCATTTTATTGACGCGCTCACCATAGGGCGGAGAGAGCAGCCCGGTCGCGTTCAGCCGCGCTTGGCGGACCACGGCCTTTTTATGGCTGAAGGTGTCGAAGCCCTCCTTGCCATGATAGGCGCCCATTCCGCTCGGGCCGACGCCGCCGAAGGGAAGCGTATCGACCGCGAAATGAAGGAGGCAATCGTTAACGACGGCACCACCCGAAACCGTGCGCTCGAGGGTTTCATCGGCGCGCCGGCGGTCGTGGTCGAAATAGTAGAGGGCAAGCGGACGCGGTCGATCGTTGACGTATTCGATGGCTTCTTCGACCGAATCGACCGTCACGATGGGGAGAAGCGGGCCGAAGATCTCTTCCTGCATCACCTTCATCTCGTCGCTTACGTCGAGGAGGAGGGTCGGCGGAAGCTTTCCGGGATGCTCGCCGAAACGCTCATCGGCCGGGTTGATCTCGATCTTTTTTGCGCCCTTCGCGACGGCATCCTCGAGAAGGCCGACGATGCGTTGGCGATGTCGCTCGTTCACGATCGCCGTATAGTCCGGGTTGTTGTCGAGGCTCGGATAGCGTGCGGGGATCTCGCGCTGGATCGCATCGACGAGCGCATCGCGCCGCGAGCGATGCACCAAGATGTAATCCGGCGCGATGCAGGTCTGGCCTGCGTTGATCATCTTACCGAAGACGATGCGGCTCGCGGCCTTGTCGACGGGATAGTCCGGATGAACGATGACGGGGCTCTTTCCGCCAAGCTCGAGCGTGACGGGCGTGAGGTTCTCAGCCGCCGCGCGCATCACGTGACGCCCGATATTGGTGGCGCCGGTGAACAGCAGATGATCGAAAGGGAGGCTCGTGAACTCGACGGCAACCTCGGGGCCGCCTTGGACGACAGCGACGAGATCGGGGCCGAACGCCTCGTGAAAGAGATCGGCCATGAGCGCGCTGGTCCTCGGCGTCAGCTCGGAGGGCTTGATGAGCACGCGGTTTCCCGCGGCGAGCGCGGTCGCGAGCGGACCCGCCGTCAGGTTGAAGGGATAGTTCCAAGGCGCGACGATGCCCACGACGCCGAGTGGCTGGCGGATGATCTCGGCGCTTGCCGGAAGGAATGTCGCGGGGGTCGGTCGGCGCTCGGGTTTCATCCAGCGCTTGAGGTTCTTCTCGACGTAGCCGATGAGCTGAACGATCGAGAAGAGCTCGGCGATCTTGGTGTCGTGGGGCGAGCGGTGGCCGAAGTCGGCACTCACGGCCTCGGCGATGGCGTCCGCGTTGCTCTTCGTCAGTGCCTTGAGCCGAGCGAGCGCGGCCCTCCTCGACGAATAGGAGGGGTTGGGATCGCGGCGATAAGCGGCCTTCAGCCGATCAAAAGCCGCGCGGGCCTCGCTGATGCTCTGGGTCTCTGTCTGTTGCGTCTGCGCCATCTCGTCTCCTTCATCTCCCGATCTGCGCTTCTCGCCTGGGCGAATGGGGCACCTGGCCCCTTCGCGACCGGGTGTATAGCCTATCGGATTTTCAGTCGAGCTGCACTGCGTTCCGTCCCTCGCTGGGAAAGCGGCGGAATGCCGGACGTTGAAATCCATTGGCGATCGATCGATCCGACCCCGCCTCGTCGAGGCGATGGAATGGAAGGATGGATCGGCGGTCAAGAACGCATAAGGTCCCTCCTTGAGCGTTCGGGGCACCTCGCGCAAAAGAACGTTTGTTCAGCGGTTCGACCCATGGTAGACCGCTTCGCATGGCCACACGCGCTCGCCGACCCGGAGAGGCGATCGAGATCGTCGAAGCGAGAGAGCACAACCTCCGCGTCCCCCACCTCGTCCTCCCTAAAGATCGGCTCATTGTCTTTACTGGAGTGAGCGGCTCGGGAAAGTCGAGTCTCGCATTTGACACCCTCTTTGCAGAGGGTCAGCGCCGCTACATCGAGAGTCTAAGCGCGTACGCTCGGCAATTCCTCGGCCGTCTCGATCGCCCCGACGTCGAACGGCTGAGTGGGCTCTCCCCCACCATCGCCATTGAACAGAAGGCGGGCCTCCACAACCCTCGGTCGACCGTTGGCACCATCACGGAGATCCACGATCGGCTCCGCGTGCTTTTCGCGCGCATCGGCGTTCAGACCTGCCTTCATTGCGGTGAACCCGTTCGCGCCCAGACCAGCGAAGAGATCGCGAGCGCGCTCTTCGATGACTTTCCGGGCGAGGCGATCCTCATCGAGGCGCCCCTGATCCGCCATCGAAAGGGTGAATTCCGGGAGCTTTTCGCGGAACTCTCAGCCCGCGGCTTTGCACGAATCCGCGTGGACGGCGAGGTACATCGCCTCGACTCACCGCCCAAACTCCAAAAGACGAAGAAGCATTCCATCTCACTCATCGTCGATCGGCTGCGGGTCGAAGAAGAGAGCCGGGCGAGAATCAGCGAAGACGTCGAGCTCGGGCTTCGCGAGGGAGGCGGCGAGCTCATCGTGACCTCAGGTGAACGTCAGCGCCTCTTCAGCGAATCGAGATCGTGCTGCGGCGTCGCCTATCCTGAGCTTTCACCTCTTCATTTCTCGTTCAATAGCCCGCTTGGAATGTGCGGCGACTGCCAAGGCCTCGGCGAGCGGAGAGAAGCCGAGCTCTCACTCATTGTCCCCGACCCCTCGCTCTCGATTCGGCAGGGCGCGATCGCCCCGTGGAAAAATGCGGCCGAGCGCGGCGAAGGCTGGACGTATCGCACCATCGAAGCCGTCGCCGAAAAGCTCGAGATCGATCTCGATCGTCCCTTCGAGAAACTCCCGGCAGCGGCGCGTAAGCGGGTCCTTTACGGCCTTGGAGACGAACGGATCCGGCTTGAGTGGGGCGGCGGGAAAGACGGCTCGAGCGGGAGCTGGGCGGTTCGCTTCGAAGGCGTGATCCCGAGTCTCGAGAGGCGGTATGCCGAGACCACGTCCGAACGGATGCGGGAACACTATGCGCGCTATTTCAAAGTACGGCGTTGCTCGAGTTGCGAAGGCAAACGTCTCGCGCAGATCCCCCTCGCTGTGAAGATCGAGGGGGAAAGCATCGCATCGATCTCATCGCTCTCCATCGAGGAAGCCTCCCGCTTCTTCGATGCGCTGAGGCTCGAAGAGCGTCAAGCCGAGATCGCCGAAGGGCTCCTCCGCGAGATTCGCGCCCGTCTTCGCTTCTTGATGAATGTCGGACTCGACTATTTAAGTCTCGATCGCTCGGGGCCAAGCCTCAGCGGCGGCGAGGCCCAGCGCATTCGGCTTGCTTCGCAGCTCGGAAGCGAGCTTTCGGGTGTGATCTACATTCTCGATGAGCCGAGCATCGGCCTTCACGCACGCGATAACGCGCGGCTCATCCAGACGCTCAAACGGCTCCGCGATCTCGGCAATACGGTGATCGTAGTCGAGCACGATGAGGAGACGATCCGCGAGGCCGATCATCTCGTCGATTTTGGTCCCGGAGCCGGGAGCGAGGGCGGGGCAATTGTCTACGCGGGGAGCGCGAAAGGCATCGAAGAATCGGGAGACAGCCTCACGGCCGCGTATCTCCGGGGCGATCAATCGATCTATGAAGAGAAAGCGCGGCGGACTCCGAAATCTTGGCTCAGGATCCTCGGCGCTTCGGAAAACAACCTAAAGGATATCGACGCCGCCATCCCACTTGGATGCCTCGTCGCCATCACGGGCGTGAGCGGCGCGGGGAAGAGCTCACTTATCAGCGGAACGCTCCTCCCGGCGCTGATGCATCATTTTTATGGGAGTCACGACCGCATCGGGACCCATCGGGCGATCGAGGGGCTCGACGCTCTCGATAAGGTCATTGCGGTCGATCAGCGCCCCATCGGAAGGACCCCTCGCTCGAATCCAGCCACGTATACAAAAGCCTTCGATGAGATTCGGAAGATCTTCGCCGCCCTCCCCGAAGCCCGCGCGCGCGGTTATTCACCGGGGCGCTTTTCATTCAACGTAAAAGGCGGACGATGCGAAGCGTGCACGGGCGATGGCGTCGTCAAGGTCGAGATGCACTTCCTCAACGACGTCTACGTCGCCTGCGAAGTCTGTAGAGGTAAGCGCTATAATGAGCAGACGCTCGCGATCCGCTATCGAGAAAAGAACATCGCCGACGTCCTTGAGCTCAGCGTGGATGAAGCCGCCGAGCTCTTCGCTCCATTCCCGCCGCTTGTAGCGATCCTGAATACGCTTCAAGAGGTGGGGCTTGGTTATGTGAAGCTCGGGCAGCCCGCGACAACGCTGAGCGGCGGTGAGGCGCAGCGGATCAAGCTCAGCCGCGAGCTCGCCAAACGAAAAACCGGAAAGACGCTCTACATCCTTGATGAACCGACGACGGGGCTACATTTCGAGGACATCCGCCGCCTCCTCGCCGTCCTAGAGAGGCTGGTCGAGCTTGGGAATACCGTCCTTGTCGTGGAGCACCAGCTCGATCTCATCGCTGCAGCGGACCATCTCATCGATCTTGGCCCGCTCGGAGGCCATCGCGGCGGGAGGATCATCGCCGAGGGCACACCCGAAGAGGTCGCCAAGGTGAGGGAGAGTCATACCGGTCAAGCACTTCGCGAGTTCTTCGCCCTCCGTCGCAAAGGCAAATCCCGGCGCTCCGCTCGTATGAAAGGGAGTGCAAGAGACGATCGATCCTGAACGGAGCCGCGCCGCTCGCCTCCGCCCCGATTTTCTACTTCCAGGCGTTGGGAAATCGGGGACAAGTTCGCTCTACGAATATCTCCGAGCACATCCGGAGATCTACATGACCCCCCGCAAAGAGCCCGGCTTCTTCAATTGGGATGGGGAGGAGTTCACGCAGCGCGGTCCGGTTGATGAGAAGCTTTATCTCGCAGCCACCCGAACGCTCGAGGATTACCGGGCGCTTTTCAAGGATCGGCGCGACGAGAAGGTCGCGGGGGAAGCGACGCCCAACT
>JAAZAH010000398.1 GCA_012514415.1 Sandaracinaceae bacterium | reverse complement strand
TGGATGCGGTGAAAGGTCTTCATCACCTCGAGAAGGCCAAGAGTCGTTCCGATCGTGATCTCATCGCCGACCTTCACGAAATCGGGCTGATCGGGCGCCGGTTTTCGATAGAAGCGGCCGCCCATCTTCGCGCGGAGGACGAGTCCTTCAGCCGACGTGTCGTTTCCGACGTCGCGCTTCTCTTCCTCGCCGACGCTGGTTGGATCGATGAGAAGGAGGCGCTCGCCGTATTCACACGGAGGCTCACGCAGTGTGTCGTCGAGGTGCTCGACGACACGTCCACTCACCCCCTCGGGCACAACCGCGCGATGACTGCGCCCAAGGACAATGAGCTCGCCGACGATTGCACCGCCGCTCACGAGCGCGCCTTTTACAAGCGCTCCGCGAAAATATGCAGGACTGGGCGATAGGAGCGCGATCGTTCCATCGTCGCCTCTCGAAGCTTTTAGGAGGAGCGCGCGTTCATCCATCTCTTCGCTCATTCTCGGCCTCCATCCACCAACACATCGAGATCGTGAAGGCTCAAGATGCGCGGGTTCTTGATCCGCCGGTTACCCGTGGATTGGTAGCTCATCTCGATGAGCGCCTCGAGCCAAGGGCGAAGCTCGCGGAGGCAGATGATCTCGTCGGTATCAAGCTGCGATGCGGCGACAAAGGGATCCATATCGCGCTCGATTCGCGCCTCGACTTCGGCCATCCCTGCCGCGATTGCCGCACGCTCCTCCTCATCCCTAGCGACAATCTCGAAATTATCATCGAGCTTGGTGTTATAGGTGGCGATGGCGAGCGTCCTTCCCTCCATCACCGAGAGGCGCGAGATCGTCGTGCTCAGCTGGATCACGGGATCGTAAGGTAGTCCCGCCATCGCGTAGTAGCCGGCCCCGGACGCCTTCCGTAAAAGCACGGTGATCATGGGCGTCTCGTTGGTGCTGTTGGTGTAAATGAGGTTTGAGCCATAACCGAGGAGCCCTTCCGCCTCGGCTTCGCGCCCGATATCGAATCCGCTGATGTCTTGGAGCCAGACGATCGGGATGCCGTCGGCGTTGCACGCACGGCTGAAGGCACTGATTTTCGCGATCCCCGCTTTGTAGAGCGAGCCACCGGGGCGATATCCGCCGCGCGTTCGTGGATCGTCGAGGAGGCCCTGACGGTTGGCGATGAAGCCCGCGAGCAGCCCATTCACCCGCCCCACTCCGCAGATCATCTCCCGCCCAACATGTGGCATGGCCTCTTTGAAGAGGCTGTGATCGACCAGGCGCGCGATCACCTCTTCGGCCGAATACGCTTCGCGATGATCGACGGGGACGATGCCTTCGAGTTCATGCGAGGGGAAGCGAGGATCGGCGGGGCCGACGCCGCCACGATAATAATCGGCAGCGGTCGAGGGGAGACGGGCGATCTCGTCGCGGATCGCGTGAATCAACGTCTCGTCGTCGGGGACGCGAGCGTCGGCGCAGCCGCTTTGATGCACGTGCACCTCGGGTCCGCCAATGTCGAGTGAGGTGATCTTTTCGCTCTTGGCGCCTTTGATCAGCGCCGCACCCGCGATGACCATATACGCCTGCTCGGTCATGTAGACGCGATCGCTGATGATGGGCATATAGCCGCCTCCCGCGATGCTATCGCCGAAGACGCCCGCGATCTGCGGGACGCCGCGCGCGCTGAGGAGGCTATTTTTCTTGAAGATATGCCCGGCACCGCGTGCGCCTGCGAAGCTCTTGCTCTGCTCGGGAAGATAGAGCCCCGAGCAATCGACGAGATAGACGACCGGGATGGCAAAGCGGAGCGCCATCTCTTGAGCGCGCTGAATTTTTTCGGGCGTATTCGGCCACCACGATCCCGAGGCGACGGTGTTATCGTTCGCGATCGCCATCACATAGCGATCGTGGACGCGAATGAAGGCGGTGATCACGCCCGCCGCGGGGCTCGTGAGCTCACCGAAGCGGCGCCCGTAGTTCACCATCGAGCCGACCTCGAAGGTGGGCGTGTCGGGATCGCGGAGCCGATCGATCCGCTCTCTCGCCGTGAGCTTTCCCTTTTTATGAACGCGCTCGATGTAGCGTTCGCCCCACCCTTGAGCGACCTCCGCGCGCCGCGCTTTGAGCACCGCCTCTTTCTCTTCGAGCTTTGATTTCGCTTCGAGGAACGAGGCGTTATCGATGAAGCCCTCACGCGGGCTGCCGATGGGATGAAACTTCAGATGGGCCATTCACTCACCTCCATCGGCGAAAAAGCCGGGAATGAACGAGGTATCGTAGGCATTTTCGATGAACGCACTCGAGCTCAAGATGGCGCGGTGCATCTCGATGGTCGTGGGCACGCCTTCGATGGAAAACGCCTCGAGCGCCGCGAGCATCCGCGCGCGGGCCTGCTCACGATCGGTGCCATGCGCGATGATCTTGCAGATCAAAGAATCGTAATGCGGGGAGATCTCATAACCCTCTTCGACGTGGGTATCGACGCGTATGCCCTCATGCGATAGGGGCGGCTCGAAGCGCTCGAGGACGCCGGGCGAGGGCATGAAGCCGCGCTTCGGATCTTCGGCGTTGATGCGGCATTCGATCGCATGCCCCATCAGCTCGATCGCCTGCTGTGTGAAGGGGAGCCGATGCCCCGCAGCGACGAGGATCTGTGCCTCCACGAGGTCAACGCCTGCGCGAAATTCGCTCACGGTGTGCTCGACTTGGAGGCGAGTGTTCATCTCCATGAAGCGGAGCTTCCCCTCCTCGTCTTGGAGAAATTCCATCGTACCCGCGCCGACGTAGCCGATGCGCCTACAGGCTTCGAGCGCCGCAGCAAAGGTCCGTTCGCGCTCTTCCGGGTCGAGGCCGGGGGCAGGACTTTCTTCGATGAGCTTTTGATGGTTTCGCTGCACGGTGCAGTCGCGCTCCCCGAAATGGACCACGTTGCCGTAGCGATCGGCCATGAGCTGGACCTCGACGTGCCGTCCGCGCTCGATAAGCTTTTCGAGGTAGACGCGCGGATCACCAAACGCGGCGAGCGCCTCGGCCGTCGCCTCCTCAAAAGCGCGGGGGAGCTCGGACGCGCTCCGAGCGATTCGCATCCCGCGCCCGCCCCCACCGCTTTCGGCCTTGAGAAGCACGGGGTAGCCGACGCGCTGCGCGACGACCTTCGCCTCCTCCACGTCGCGTAGGATGCCCTCGCTCCCCGGGATGGTCCGGAGGCCGGCCTCCGGACCATCCCGGGGAGCGAGGGCATCCTACGCGACGTGGAGGAGGCGAAGGTCGTCG
>JAAZAH010000397.1 GCA_012514415.1 Sandaracinaceae bacterium | reverse complement strand
CGCCGCTGTCAAAGATCGGGCCGCGATGCGCTCGAGCATTGAGCGATTGCTCAAGCGCGGAGCCGAGCTCGGCGTCGAGCGCATCCTTGTGGCCCACGGTCAATGCCTTGAAGGGAAGGACGCGATGAACCAGCTCGAGGCGGCGCTTCGGGCGCGCTTTTTTTGAGTGCGCAGCGGACGCATGCGCCTTCTTAAAACCGAGGCGGCGCGTCTTGGTGCTGCTCGCGGAGCGCGCCTCACGCGCGGTGGAGCGGTGAGCGCTCTCATGGCCTGCTCGCCGAGGCTCCCCTCAGAAGCGCATCAAGCCGACGCCCATCGTGAGCGAGTGGATGTAGTCTTTATTGCCCATGAAGGTCGTATGTGCGCGGAAGACGATGGGAAGACCCCAGCGCGCGCGAAGGCCAGGGAGGGGGATGATCACGGCCATCCTAGCCTCGGCGGCGGGACGGAGCTCTTTGGTGAAGAGCTCGCACTCGGGTCGCCCCCCTTCCTCGGGTGAATGGCAGACGCCGAAACGCCCAAAATCGACGCCGCCGCCCGCGCCGAGCTGAAAGAAGCGCGAGAGGCTGAAGTCGATCATCCCCATCTGCGACATGAAGGTATAGACGTCGACGTCGACATCGCCGCGCGCCGCCCAGCCGTCGACCCACATCCCGGGCTGCCAATAGATGGCGAAGAGATCGTTTGCCTGAAGACCGAGGTGGCCAAGAAGCGAAAAGGCTGCGCCCTTGGTATCGCCAAGTGCCGCGCCGAGCCCCGCGTCGATGCCCATCCTCACGCGCGTCTTCGCGCTCGCCTCGAGAGGATTCGCGCTCGCTCCGTTCGGGGCCATAAAGAGGAGCGCGGCAAGAAGAAGCGAGAGCGTCAGGGGAGCGCCAAGGGCTAAGCTGCGTTTTCCAAAGTTCATTTCGGATCTCCCAGGTGGAGTTCGATATCACCATTAAGGATGATCTTCAGAGTACGTGCGCGCTCTCAAATGAGCAAATTCACGATCGCCCATCACGATCACCCATTAGGATCGACACCCGAGGAGGGATTTGATTTCATCGAATCACCCGGTCGTTCGGAAAAAGCTCGAGTTGGCGAGGCCAAGCTTCGGCGGGCTCAAGGTTCGAGAGGCCCACGCCAACGAGGCGATAGCGCGTGTCGGGCGGGAGCGCGACGCGCTCCAATAGGCCGGTTGCGAGGCTCAGAAACTCCTCGAAACTCTCGGGCGGAAAGGGCGGGGTCTCGCTCCGCGTGAGCGTCCGAAAATCGCGCGTCTTCAGCTTGAGCGTCACGGTGCGCGCGATGCGCGATTCTTCGCGCTCGTAGGCGCGGAAAACTTTGGAGGCGAGCGCTTCCAGATGCGGTCCGAGCTCGTGGAGCAAAAGATCGTCATCGAAGGTGGTCTCGGAAGAGATCTGCTTATTGGGGCGATCGCTGACGACTTCGCGGGCGTCGATCCCATAGGCGAGCTCGTGAAGGCGCGCTCCCCATCTCCCAAAATGCGCCTCGAGCGTGGAGGCGGGCGTTTGCCGAAGATCGTCGATTTTGCGGATGCCGAGCGCGTCGAGGCGCCCTTCGGTGACCTCTCCGACCCCAGGGATGCGCCCCACGGGCTGTGGCGCGAGAAAATCGAGCACCTGCTCGGGGCGAAGCACGAAGAGCCCATCGGGCTTATTCTCTTCGGAGGCCATCTTCGCGAGAAACTTGTTGGGGGCGACGCCAGCCGAGGCCGTGAGTGAGAGCTCGTCGCGGATGGCCCGACGTATGGCCTCGGCAATCTCGGTGGCCGAACCGAGCCCGCTCTTACTTTGAGTGACATCGAGATAGGCCTCGTCGAGCGACAGCGGCTCGATGCGGTCGCTATGGCGCTTGAAGATGGCGTGGATTTGCCGGGAGACCTCGCGATAGCGAGCAAAATCCGGCGGAACAAAGATGGCATCCGGGCAAAGCTTTTCGGCGCGAAGGGCCGGCATGGCCGAGCGCACCCCAAATCGGCGCACCTCGTAGCTCGCGGCGCAAACGACGGAGCGCGGTCCTCGATGAGCGACGACGACGGGCTTTCCCCGAAGCTCGGGGCGATCGCGCTGCTCGACCGAGGCATAGAAGGCATCCATATCGACGTGGACGATCTTCCGCCGGCCGATCGCGCGCAAGAGCTCTCTTTTCACCTCTTCTTCCATCGATTCGTCTGAAGTCTGCGGAGGTTCGGGCTTTTTCGTGGCTCTTGGGATGCCGAAGCCTTGCAGGTTTTCTGGGGCATTCTGAAGCACATGGACCCCCGCCTCGATCGGGACTCGGTGGCTCGAGCGCGATTTGCTCGGGGTTTTAGGCGGCGTTCTCTCCAAAATTTACCAAAAAAACGGGGGAAAGGACGAAAAGCCAAAGAAAGTTGCCTCAAAGCCTAGTCAAGATTGGGTTTTGTCCCTATCTTGAGAGAAGGACCGGTTTGATTTGAACTCCACGCGACTCCATTGTGGAGTTGGAGCTCAGGTCCCAACGCCCCACGATTGATTTTGAGCGAGCGAGCGTTAGAAGCAGGTGTGCTCAAAAACCTCCGGAGGAAAGCATGAGTCTACAACTTGGTACCATCGCACCCGATTTCGAACAGGACTCGAGCCAGGGCCGCATCCGCTTCCACGAGTGGATCGGCAACGATTGGGTTGTGTTCTTTTCGCATCCCGCCGACTTCACGCCGGTATGCACCACCGAGCTCGGCACCGTCGCCCGCCTCGAGGAT
>JAAZAH010000396.1 GCA_012514415.1 Sandaracinaceae bacterium | reverse complement strand
CTTCGAGGTGGCGCGATAGGCCCTCGCGATCCCGGAAAACGCCGGTGTTGTCGACGACGATCGCGTCCTTGATGTCGTATTTAGTGTAGTCGATCTCTTCGGGCGACGAGGCGCGGATGAATTGGATGTAGTTGCCGTTGACGATGAGGGCGTCTTCCTCTTCGATGACCTCGACCGTGCCGGGGAACTCGCCGTGGACCGAGTCGTATTGAAGGAGGCTTGCGCGCTTCTTCAAATCGCCAGCTACGCCCGGACGCACCACGACGGCGCGCAGTCGACAGCGATCGCCGCCTCCGGTTTTATCGATGAGGACACGCGCCATCAGGCGCCCGATACGCCCGAAACCGTAAAGGATGACGTCCTGCGGGTCGCCTCCGTTATCGCCATTCTTTCCGGCGATGTCGGCGAGCACCTGCTTGGTGTAATCCTCGAGGCTCCCGGCGTTGTCCTCTCCGCGATAATGCCCAACGAGTCGAGCGATATCGACGCGGGCGGAGGCGGGACGGAGATCGCGGATCGTCTCCATGACGACGAGCGAATCGGCGATATCGAGCTCCTCCTGCCAGAGCTCGCGCGCCTGTCGATGGGCCTCGATGATTTCGGCGGGGGAGAGTTGGAGGAGGGACTTCCCGGAGACGTAGACGGAGACGCCAAAATCGCGGTACAGGCTTCCCGCAAGGGGGAGAAGCCGCTCCGCGAGCTCTTCTTTACGCTTCCATTGGTTCAGATGGTTGGTTTTCGTCATGTCTTTCTCGAAAAAGAATGGCCGAAGGTTGTGGGGATTCCGGGAGAGTTCTCGCCGTAGCGCGCGCGCCGGAACACGGAGCTATAGCGCCCTCTCACGTTACGTCGAATTCACGCGGATTCTGGCTTTTGGGCGCGGCCCTTATTGAGGAGTGTGACGCCTGAATAGATCACAATCGATAGGAAAACGGCGAAGGTGAGCACCGCACCGATGAAGACGCCCGAAGTATAGTCTCCCGTATCGATGGCCTCACGAAGCCCGGCAGCAAAAAGGCAGGAGAGTGCAACCGAGGGGAGCGAGCCGACAAAGGTCGCGAGATGATGCTTCCATCCGGGGAATCGGCTGACGCCGAGGGCGAGGCCGATGGGAGGAGCGCACCAAAAGATGGCTCGGAGTGTGGCGATGGAGCGGAAGCTTGAAGAGCCGAGGTTGCGATGAAGGTTCTCGAAACGCCGAGGAATACTGCCTTCGATAAAATCACGCGCCATGTAGCGAGCGAAGCCAAAGGTGGCGATCGTTGCGAGCGTTCCCCCGATCCAAGTGAGGAAGAAGGCGCCAGGAAAGCCCCAGATCATGGCGGCCGAAAAACAGAAGAAATGGCTAGAGATGCCAAAGGGTTGAAGAAGGGTAAACGCGCCGAGATAGACGAGGATGCCGAGCGCGCCCATCGCCGCGACACTCGCGCGGACGCTCTCCATATCGGCGTTTTTCATCGGACCGGCGATGAAGTAGACGACGAAGACGAAAAAGAGGAGTCCGATCATCAGACGAAGGCGAGCAAGTGGGGGAGGGCGGACGTTTCGGATCTGCTGAAGAGCGCGATCTTCAGGCAGATCGCTCGGAGGCGTTTTCGTCGGAGTCATCGGCGCTTGGAGTCATTCATAGTCTAAACGAAGTTTGATGGGAAACACGTCATGAGGCGTGGTAAAATTGATCGATGCGTTATGTATTCCCGGCTCTGATCCTCACGGCATTTTGCTCCATCGTTTTTGCGTCCTCGGGGTGCTCGACTCCGACCCGCCCCGACGGCGAGAAGGGCCTACTCGAGCCCGGGAAGAGGGCGCCGAGCTTCACAGCCGAGGATCATCGTGGTGAGACGATCCGCTTCCCGCTCGATCAGCCCAGCGTCGTTTTCTTTTACCCGAAAGATGGGACTCCCGGATGCACAAAAGAGGCGTGCGCCTTCCGCGATGCGTTCGAACGTTATGACGAGGCGGGGATTCGGTTGATCGGCGTGAGCGCGGACTCGCTCGAAAGTCATCGGCAATTTGCCGACGAGCATGGGCTCCAGTACAGCCTCATCTCCGATGCAGAGGGAGAGATCGCGCGCGCCTTCGGCGTGGGGCGAACGTTCGGGATGCATCAGCGCCGCAGCTTCTTAATCGATGAATCCGGGATCGTGCGAAAGAACTATCCCGACGTGGATCCGGGCGTTCATTCCGGCGAGATCCTGAAGGATGCAGCCGAGCTCGGGCTCATTCGATGAGCTCGAGGTAGTCGCGAAGCTCGCCACGGATGAGCTTGGGCGCGTCTTGGAGGGCCGCAAGATCGGCCGCCCCGACGAGGAGCATCACCGAGCGGAGTTCCAATTCGATCTGGTCGAAGAGGGCGTGGACGGAAGCTTCACCGCCTTCGTGGAAGGCCTGGTATGCGCCCCGAGCGATGCCGGCGAGATCGGCGCCGAGGGCGATCGCCCGCGCGATATCGAGTCCGGTTTGGATGCCGCCTGTCGCGATCGTATGGTGCCCGGCCCGGACGGCGTGGACGATGGATGCGGCGGTGGGGATGCCCCAATCCCAGAGGAGTTCCCCGAGGCGCTGCCTCGCTCCTTCGGCGCGCAGTGTCTCGACACCGACCCAAGACGTGCCTCCAGCGCCCGAAGTGTCGATATAACGGATCCCGATTTGGTGGAGGGCGTGCGCTGTATCAAAGCTGATGCCTGCGCCTGTTTCTTTGGCGATGATTGGGAGCCCGAGCTCGCTCCCCAATCGCTCAAAGGTCCGGAGTCCACCGCGAAAATCCCGATCGCCTTCTTCTTGGATGAGCTCCATGGCGGGGTTCATATGAAGGCAGAGCGCGTCGGCGCCGAGGCTCGCGAGGGAGTCGCGAATGACCTTCGCCTCGAGCTCGCGCGCTTGGATGACGCCGAGGTTCCCCAGAAGCGGCAGGGTGGGAGCGATATCGCGTACCTCATAAGTCGATCGGAGCGAAGGATCGCGGAGGAGGGCGCGCTGGCTCCCGAGGCCAAAGGCATAGCCACGCTCTTCGGCGACGCGCGCAAGTCCTCGGTTGATCTCACGCGAGCGTTCATGCCCACCCGTCATTCCGGCGATGAGAATCGGGGCGCGCAGCTCCTTCCCTAAAAACCGGACCGAGAGATCGATCTCATCGAGCGAAAGCTCGGGCAGGCTCGAGTGGAGGAAGCGTACGCATTCGAGGAGGGTCGTCTGCTCTTTGAAGGAGACCTGATCGCTTGCGCAGAGCTCGAGGTGATCGAGCTTTCGTTTTTTGATGTCTCCTTCGTTGCTCATCGCGGTCCAGTGTAGCGCGCCGCGCGGGTTTGTCGGGAAGTTCGCGCGACTCGACGTCCTATGCCTCGCGCGCATCGCGCTCGCACAGTGTCAGGGTAGGTTCACAGCGATTGAAGGCACATCCGTCTCGCCCGCATGCGCCGCGATTCGGATCCGGTGCTCTCCCTCCTCGAGGTCGAACTTCCCGCTCACGGTATCGTAATAACGCAGGTCGTCGATCGCGATCTCGAGGTCCACCGGCTTCGAGGCCCCTGCTTCGAGTTCGACGGTTGCGAAGGCTTTAAGCGCACGTTTCGCGCGCGGGATGCTCCCAGGATATTCGACGTAGGCTTGGACGATCTCGATGCCCTTTCGCGCGCCGGTATTCTGCACGGTGACGCGCACGCGGATGCGGTCATCGTCGATGGCGACGAGCGCTCGATCGGAATATGCGAAGTCCGTGTAGGAAAGCCCGTAGCCGAAGGGATAGCGCATGTCTTCGGGCTCGAGGAGGAGGTAACCGTGAAGCTTGGGGTAGGTCACCTCGAGACTCACGTTATCGAATTCGGGGAGCGCCTCTTCATCGAAGGGGACGCTGAATGGAAGGCGTCCTGTAAAGTTCGCATCGCCAAAAAGAAGATCGGCGAGCGCCTCTCCGCCGCGCGAGCCTGGATAAAATGCCATGACGACGGCATCGACATCATCGACGAACTCATTGACGGTGAACGCCGCTCCGCCCTCCAGGATCACGATGACGCGTTTATCGCCGGCGAGCGCTACGGCGCGCTCGATGAGGGCCAGATCCTCATCGAGCAGCCGGAGCGAGGTGCGATCGCCTCCCCGCCCCAAGATGAACTCGCCCTCGTCATCGCCCGTAAGCCCCACGACGAGCAAGACGACATCGGCGTTTTGGATGGCCGCCACTTCCGCGCCCGGCTCAGCCTCGTTCGCGTCGACGAAATGGAGGCGCTCGCCGATGCGCTCCATGAGGCCTTGCCGGACGGTGATGACCTCGCTCGTGAGCACGCGACTTGAGCCGCCATCGCCGATATTGGGGCGGTCGGCCAGTCGTCCGAGGAGGGCAACGGTGACATCCGTCGCATCGAGGGGGAGAGCGGCATCTTGGTTTTTGAGAAGAACCGCTCCGCGGCGTGCGGCCTCTCGGGCAAGCTCGAGCGTCTCGGGCCGCTCGAGCTCGTCGGGTTGGATCGCGCCGCGATTCGGGATGGCGTCGAGCCCGTAGCAGAGTGCGGCGAAGACGGTGCGACGGAGTGAACGATCGAGGAGCGCGACATCAACCGCGCCTGTGCAGACGGCGTCGCTGAGCGGTCTGCCGTAGATCTGCCCGACGGGCATCTCGAGATCGAGGCCGGCCTTGATGGCTTTTTCGGTGTCGTGCGTGCCGAAGACCCAATCGCTCATGGTGAAGCCGGCGAAATTCCATTCGTCGTAGAGGATGGAGAGGAGCGCTTCGTTCTCGCTGGCGTAGGCGCCGTTGACGCGATTGTACGCGGTCATCACCGCCGCGACCTTGCCCTCTTGAACGGCCTTCTTGAAATGCGGAAGGTAGATCTCGCGGAGCGTGCGCTCATCGATGCTCACATCGACCTCGAGGCGGGTGTTCTCAATGCTATTGACGGCATAATGCTTGATGGTGGCGAGGACGCCCTCGTTCTGAGCTCCCTCGATGAACGCGGTAGCGAGCTCTCCCATCAAGAACGAATCTTCACCGTAGGTTTCCTGCGCGCGACCCCATCGCGGATGAAATAGGATGTTGGCGGTTGGGGCGAGGAGCACATCGGAGCCTACGGCCTTGGTTTCTTTCGCGATGGCCGCTCCGATTCTGCGCTCGAGCTCCGGATCGAAGCTCGCCGCCCGCATCATCGCGACGGGGAAAGCCGTGGTCTTCTGTTGGGCCGTGTTTGCGACGCCGCGCGGCCCGTCGATCATGCGAAAGCCGGGCATTGCACCGATGGAAGGTGTGCTCCACGTGCCTGAAATCGGCAGCAGGCCTCTGCCGGCCATGAGGGCGATCTTCTCATCGATGGTGAGCTCTTCGAGGATTTCCTCGACGCGCTCCCGTATCGCTTTGGCGTCGCGAGGACAATAGGCGATCTCTTCCGGCGTCGGGGCGCGATCGAGGCGCTTAAAGGGGGGGAGCTCGACGCATTCCACCTCCGTCGAGGCGTCATCGCGTGCATCCGGCTCGTCGTCTTCTTTGGAGCCGCAGGCTGCGAGGCTCAGCGGCATAAGGAAAATGAAGAGCAGTCCCCGGAGTGAATGAAGAGCGCGAAAAGCCATGGACTCGAGGATAGCGGACATTGGCGACCGTTGATACGGGGAAGTTCCGGGAGCGGAAGCGTTCGTATCCCACGGTCGCGATCGCCGTCTGTGAAACGCTCCCACCCACGCTCCGGGTATCCATCTCGGGGTCGCTCCGTACATTGTGGGAAATCGGGCGAGGGGAGGCGTCTGGCCGCCCGCCAAGGCAGCCATAGGCAGCGTAGGGCTGCGCTCTCAAACGCCCATCGGAGGGGGAATTGGAAATGAGCAAGATGGGTAAACGTTTCGGAATCGCGCTATCGCTTGCGCTTTCAATCGGTCTAATCGCCGGCTGTGACGACGCATCCACAGCCGAGGACATGGGCGACGCGTCGAAAGTTGAGGTGAACTGCGACGCGAACAATAAGTGCCAGATGGTGGACGGTGCGGGGAATCAGTGGCCCTGCATCATGCATAAAGATGGGAAGAGCTGCGTTCCCATCCCGGGTCATTGTGAAAAGCACAATGGTGAGTCCTGCGAACCTGACACGCCGATTGTGTGTTTAAAGCACAATGGTGATGTTTGCGAAGAGCCCGTCGATCTCTGTGAGAAGCATGGCGGGAAATATTGCGAAGAGCCGCCTGTCGACCCGTGCAAGAAGCACGGCGGGAAAGATTGCAAGGAACCCCCGAAGCATGACTGCAAGAAGCACGGCGGGAAGCACTGCAAGGAGCCCCCGAAGCATGACTGCAAGAAGCACGGCGGGAAGCACTGCAAGGAGCCTCCGAAGCATGACTGCAAGAAGCACGGCGGGAAACACTGCGGACCGGGCAATGGCGGCGACAATGGCGGCGGAGAAAATGGAGATGGCGATCACTGCCTCGCCATCGTCGATGCGCTTTGCTG
>JAAZAH010000395.1 GCA_012514415.1 Sandaracinaceae bacterium | reverse complement strand
GCGTCTCGCTCATCCTCGCCGCGCTCCTCAGTCTTCTTGCCGCCATCACGCTCGGCGTCCTCAAGCTCAGCCCCGCAACGATCGAGGAAGAGATCCAAGAGCGCCGCTCGCCGCCCCTTTTTCTCCTCCTCGCAGGCATGACGGGAATGGCCTCGCTCGCAAGCGAGGTGCTCTTTACGCGCATCCTCCGCATCTTGGTTCAAGGAACGACGCAGGCCTTTGCCTCGATGCTCGTCGCCTTTCTTTCCGGACTATTTGTTGGAGGCGTCCTCGCCGATCGCCTCTCAAGGCGACTCCCACCCGCGCGCCTGCTCGCCATGGCGCAGCTCGCTGCAGGCACATTCACTCTGATTGCCATCGCGCTTATCCCGCAGATGGTCCGCACCTTCCCGCTCATCCTCGGCGGCGCGCGCATCATCCCACACGAGATTCGCCATCTCGTGTCGATTGGCTTTCTGCTCCTTTTCCCGATCGCGCTTTCTCTTGGCGCCTCCCTCCCACTTCTTTTGCGCATGGCGCGCGACGGCGAGGCGCACGCAAGGACGGGCGGGATTTTGGGCATCAATACGCTCGGTGGGCTGATCGGCTCGCTCGTCGCGGGCTTCGTCCTCATCCCTCTTCCAACCTATGGCGGCGTCGAGAACACACTCATCGGAGTTGCATTCATCCACCTTGGCCTCGCCGCCCTACTCGCCCTTTTTGGGAGGAACCTTGGGCGGAGTTTTCGCTTCGGCGCGCTCGCACTCGTCCTGACCGTCGCCCTTTTCGGCGCGTTGAGACCCCCGAAGCTCCATCTCGCCTTCCTCCTCGACGCTTGGCACGACCTGAACCATACCGTCTTTCAGGGGCCCGAGAGCGATACGGCAGAGCCGGTCTATCTACGCGAAGGACGGAATACGACGGTCACCATCCTTGACCGCGGCGGGACGCTCCGCCTCTTTAACGACGGAAGACCCGAATCCGGATTCAGCTACGATTATCCCGGTTTTGGGCGTGAGGTGGCGCTTCTTGGTGCGCTCCCTGCCTTCTACGCCGAGAAAACCGAGCGCGCGCTCCTCATCGGCCTCGGTGGAGGGCATACGGCGACAACACTCCTTACGACGGGCTTCAAGGAGGTTTTCATCGTCGAACTCGAGGAGGCGATTCTCGAAGCCGCGCGGATCCTTCACGATGAGCGCAACCGCCGCGCGGAACGTCCCATCCCCTTTCCACTCGATCGAGAGAACGCGCGGCCCATCGTGGACGATGCGCGGGCAAGGCTAAGGCTGACCCCCCCGGGGACGCTCGACGCCGTCGTGAGCCAACCTTCCCATCCGTGGCTTTCGGGTGCGAGTGCGCTCTATACCAGAGAGTTTTTCGAATCGGCGAAGACAGCGCTCCGAAAAGGAGGCGTCCTCTCCATCTGGGTGAACCTTTTCCGCATGGATCGCGGCTCACTCATCGATATCATCGCGACCTTGAGCGAGGTTTTTCCGCACGTGATGGCCTTCCATCCGGATGAATCGAGCCTCCTCTTTGCGGCCTCCGCCTCGCCGCTCCAAACCGTCGGACGCTTTCAGACACGTCTCCGCGACAACCCCGAAGGAGGCGAAATTCTCCGCGCGCTCGGACTCGGAGGAGGCGAAGAGCTGCTCTCGTTTATGGAGCTCGATGGCGAAGCCATCCGCCACCTCTCGAAAGACGGGACCATTCTCGTCGACGATCGACCTCGCCTCGAGACGGCCCTCGCCTCGCTCCCGCCCTCGAGTGAGCTCCGGGCAAACGATCTGGATCGGCTCTTTTTGGAAACGCCTTGGCTCGGCGCAGATGCCCGCGAGGCGCTTCGGCCCCGGCTCTACGAGATCCTCGAGCAGCGCGCACGGAGAGTCGCCGATCGACCGCTCGCGATCGCCCGATTAAAGCGTTCCATCGCGAGGGGCGAGCTCGATCCCCAGGATGAAGCGCTTCTTCACGCGCTCGTCGCGGAGATCGAAGGCGAGGTCGAGGAGGCGCTCGCTCATTATCTCGCCTCGGACAGCGCCCTCGGGGAGACGCGCCATGACGAACTTCTCTATCGGCTTGGGCGATTCAGCGAGATTCTGGAGCGCCGGACGACCGCAGAAGCAAAGCCGGATGATTTCGCGCCCGCGCTGCTTTCCGCCATGGCGCTCGAGCGTCGGGAGGCACTCGAGGGCCTCCTCGAATCGATCGACGCTTCAAGTCTCACGCCGCGTGCCATCATCGAGGCAGCCGAAGCACTCCGCTCGGACGATTGTAGGCGCTTGATTCAGATCGCAGAGAGTCGCGAGGAGCGCGTCCTTGCCCGACTCGCAGCGGAGTGTGCGGGACGCGCGGGAGAGTCCGCGCTCACCGAAGGCCTCATCCGGCGCGCGCATATCATCAACGAGGAGCGCGCAAGTGACCTCAGGCGACTTGCCCAGATCGCAGAGGCAGCGGGCGCGACGAAACGCGCAATCCGCCTCAATCGAGAGGCGCTTCGCCTCGCTCCCGGGCATCCCAAGATCGCGATCCCCCTCCTCGAACAGCTCGTGGTTTCCGGGAACGATGAGGAAGCGCGAACGCTCTTTGAGTCGATCTTGCGTGACGCTCGCTATCGAAGTCCGCGCGCTGAAGCCGAACTCCGTTCCGCGGCCTCGAACCTCAAGTTGCTTCCGGCGGATCACTAAAAGCAAGACGCGATCTCGGGCTCATCTCGATGAGGCCGATACACTCGCGTTTTCTCATCGCCCCTCTCGCTGTTTTCTGCAGCACGGCGATTTTTCTCCGGCCGGATTTGCAGCGTTCTTGACCCTTTGCGCTATTCTGTCGTATTCAGTGGATCGCGCGTTTTTGACCCCAATTCGCGCTCTCCAAACTCGTCCACACTACGGAGGCCCCCTTGCCCACCAAGATCCTGGCTGTCGATGATAGCGCGACGATGCGAAAGATCCTCGAGATGACCTTCGCGGCCGAGGACGTCGAGCTCGTCACTCTCGCCGACGGCGCCGCGGCGATAGAGAAGGCCGCCGAAAGCAGCCCGGACGTGATCCTCGCCGATGTGTCCATGCAGGGGGTCGACGCCTACGCGATCGCGCATGCGGTAAAGAACAACCCCGCGCTCGCGAAGACGGCCGTGATCGCGATGGCGAGCCAGCATCACCCCTTTGACGAACAAAAAGGGCAAAGTGCGGGGATCGACGCTCATGTCCTGAAGCCCTTCGAGACGCAGGCGCTGATCGACCTCGTGGAGAAGGTGCTTCGTGCGCCGCGTGCTGTCGCCGACGATGCGCCCCCGGCGGCTCCGCCGATGCCGACCTCGGCGGCTCGGACGACCGCCGCGCACATCCCGCCTCCTCCCTCGGCGGCGCGACCGCCGATTCCGACGCATAAGACTTCCTCCAGGCCGACGACTTCGTTCGATGAGCCGCGCATCCCGCCGCCTCCGGCTGCCGCCCCGGCAAAACCGGTGCTCGAGCTCGCCGACGAGCCCGAGATCGAGATCGACGCGCCCGAGCCGCCGCCGAAGCGACCCGTGACGCGACCCATCGACACGACGGTAACGCAGAGAGAGATGCCGGCGCGGCCGATCGAGCCTCCGGCACCCAAGGCTGTGGCTTCGAGGACACCCTCCTCGCCCGGAACGCCTTCGGCTTTTGGCACCAAGCCCGCTCCTCAGCGACCGGCGGCGCCGCCCGCTGCCGCTCCGCAGCCTGCTGCCCCCGCGGCGCGCCCTGCCCAAGCCGCCCCTCAAGAGCGCGCCGTCGAAGCCGCGACAACGGGTCTCGAAGCCAAGCTCCAAGGGCTCGGGTTGACGGGCGATCAGCTCACCGCGATCCTCGCGCTCTCACGCGAGGTGATCGAAGAGGTCGTTTGGGAGGTCGTCCCCGATCTCGCCGAGGCGATCATCAAAGAGGAGATCGCCCGGCTCACGCGCTGATTCCACGCGTTTTCCCAGCAAAAATGGCCCTCTGCGCTCGCGCAGGGGGCTTTTCGTTTCGGAGTGCCCGTTGACCTCTGTCCCTCCCTCTCGTAAAGACGCTTCTCAATGAGCGCAGGCGAAAACCAAGACAACGCTTTACCGAAGGCCTATTCACCCGTTGAAGCCGAAGCCCGGTGGTATGAGATCTGGGAAGAGCGCGGCTATTTCAAAGCCGGACGCGAAGATCGTCGCGATCGACCGACTTATACGATCGCCATCCCTCCGCCGAACGTCACCGGCACGCTCCATATGGGGCACGCATGCCGAACGACCTTTGAGGATGTGCTCATCCGCTATCATCGCATGCTCGGCTACGATGCCCTCTGGATTCCCGGGACCGATCATGCAGGCATCGCGACGCAGGTCGTC
>JAAZAH010000006.1 GCA_012514415.1 Sandaracinaceae bacterium | reverse complement strand
GCCCTGGACTCGAAGCGCTCAAGAAGCTCGCCAATATTCGCAAGGGCGCGTTTCTTGGCGGACGTGATATCGCCTTCAAGCTCGCGCCTCGCCTCAACGCCCCGGGGCGCATCGACGATCCCGACCTCACCTTGAAGCTTCTCCTCGAACGGGATCCGCTCCGCGCGAAGGTCTACGCCGAAAAGATCGAAGCGCTCAATCGGCGCCGCCGCGAGATCGCGGATGGGATCATGAAGGACGCGCTTGAGCGCACGCGTGCCCTTTATGGTGAGCGTCCTCGCACGGGCATCGTGATCGACGGCGAGGGCTATCATCCGGGGGTCCTCGGGATCATCGCTTCTCGCCTCGCCGATCGCTTCGGTGTCCCGGCCATCGTGCTTGGATATGAAGAGGGGATCGCCATCGGTAGCGGACGACGCGCGGGCGCCTTCAATATCCACGGCGCACTCCTGGACTGCGCCGAATATCTCATCGGCTTTGGAGGCCATGAGGCTGCGGTCGGTGTTCGTCTCGAACCAAGCCGTGTCGACGCCTTTCGCGAGGCCTTCGCAGCGCGCTCCGAATCCCTTGGCACGGCGCCGAGTCCGCCGCTGGACGTCGATATTGAGGTCGGCGGCGCCTTTGAGCTCCCGACTGTCGAGGAGCTCGGTGCGCTCGAGCCTCTCGGTGAGGCGAACGTCTCCCCCATCTTCGCGCTTCCCGCCATCGTCGAAGAAGCCAAGCCGGTCGGTGAAGGCGGGGCCCACCTGAAGCTCCGCCTCAAGGTGGGCCGCCGATACATCTCAGGCTTCGCAGCGAACTACAGCGAGGCGCCGCCCGAACCAGGCGCCTCGATCCGCGCCGTCGGTGAGCTTGGCCGCAACACCTTCTACGGACGCGATCAGCTCGAGGTTTCCATCGAGCGCCTGATCAGCGACCCGTGAAGTTCGGCTCGCGCTTCTCGACAAACGCCCTGAGCCCTTCGCGAGCATCTTCCGAGGAGAGCGCCCTCATCAAATCGGCTTCGAGCTCGGGGAGCGCTTCCGCCATCGTCTGATCGCTCATTCGGTGGAAAGCCTTCAGCCCAAGCCGCATCGCCGTGGGGCTTTGACGCGCGAGCTGCGCCGCAAGCTCCTCGACGGCCGCGTCGAGCCGCTCATCGGGGACGACATGCGTGAGGAGCCCCGCATCAAGCGCCTGCTGTGCATTCAGCTTTTCGCCGAGGAGCATCATTTGAAGAAGCCGGCGCCTCGGAACGACGCGGCTCATCACGGCCATGATCATGAAGGGGAAAAGCCCGCGCTTGATCTCGGGCGTACTTAGAACCGCTCGCTCCGATCCGATGGCGAAATCGCATGCGCAGATCATCCCGAGCCCTCCGCCCATCGCGATGCCGGGGACGCGAGCGATGACGGGCTTACCGAGCTCGCGGAAGCGGAGGAGTAGATCGGGGAAGCCGCCTTTTGGAGGAAGGCCGCCTTCGCCGCTTCCTCCAAGCTGTTTGAGATCTGCGCCTGCGGAGAACGCATCGCCTGCACCCGTCAGGACGATCACGCGAACCGATTCATCGTCGCGCGCATCGTCGAGCGCGTAGAGCAGCTCGTTTACGACGACCGGACCGAGGGGGTTTTTTCGCTCGGGCTCGTTCAGCGTGATGGTGCGCACCGCCCCGCTCTGTTCGACCAAAAGCTTTTGATATTTGCGTGTCTCGCTCATCTCGACTCTCTCTTCGCCTATCGCGCGATCAAGGGCGGAAGCCCGAAAAAACCAAGCGCGTGCGATGTCGCTCTCCGCACGCCGATAGTCTGAGTCTATGGCTTCTTCCCGGGGATGAAAGTCAAAAGGCGCGCTTCGAGAAGCGCTCCAATGCCGCGCTCACTCTTGGTCCCGGAAGGGCGAGGCGAATGCGGGGGGTGGGGGGATATGCCCGAATCGCGGTAGCCTACTCGGTTCGCCCGTTTTGCGAGGCCGAGAGAGTCCAAGGTGGGTCGATCTCGAGGAGGCGCGCCGCGATCTTCCGCAGACTCTCGCTACGGCAAATGTCTGGGCGTCGTTTGAGCCGCGCGCGTGGCGACGAATGAGCCGTCCTCTCGAGCTCGTGCGTCCCTCTGCGCTCGCGTGGCGCCCTCCTCACCAAGCCAAGCGACAAGCCGATTGCTCTAGATCGAGGGCTCGTGTACTCTTAATGCACCGCATCCACCGAGGCGCTCTTGTCTTTTCGCTCGCTGCTCTTCATTCCGCTCACACTTTTCTTCGTCGCCGCATCCCCGGTGATGGCTGCACGCGCCCAAGCGCCCGCAGTAGCCGAGCGAAACGCGGCGCTCCCGAAGGGCACCATCGGCCTCGGACTCATCGGCGCTGAGCTTGGGCTTGGAATTCCCGCCGCGCTCCGCGTCAAAAATCCCTTCATCCTCGCAGCGACCGGCGTGGTGGGCGCCGCAGGTGGCGCGCTCGCTGGCTATTATCTCGTCGATCGCCACGACAGCAGCCAAGTCTCGCGGATCCTCGCTCCGACCTTTCTCGCCGTGGGCATCGCCGGATTCATCCCGACCACGATCCTGATCGTCCGAGCGAGCAGGTACCATCCCCCGCGCGACGAGCCCGGCAGCAAGGAGCGTGCCCTCGCTGCCGGCGGCGGCCTTGTCCGCATTCACGGAGGAACGCTCGCCCTCGGGCTTCCTTTCGTGGGGGTTCAGACGAGCACCTTCGATCATCGCACCCGCGAGACGCATGTCTCTCTCGTCTCGGGGCGGTTTTAGCGCGCGGTGCTTTCGAAGATCCGGCGAACGATTCGCGAGCGAGGGCTACTCTATGGCGGCGAGCGCGTGATCCTTGCCTGCTCGGGCGGCCCCGACTCGATGGCGCTTCTCGATATTCTTCATCGTCTCCGGGCCGAGCTCGATCTCGAGCTCATCGCCGCGGGCGTCAACCATGGTCTCCGCCAAGAGGCCAAGTACGAACTCCGCTTGGTCCAATCCGAAGCGGCGAAGCGGTCCATCGAATTTGTCGAGCTCGAGGTCGAGGTCGAGCGCCGCGCGTCGCTCCAAGGCGCCGCCAGACAGGCGCGCTATGAGGCGCTCCTCGCGTTGAAACGTGAGCGGCGCGCCCAAAAAATCGCCGTCGGGCATCATCAAGACGATCAGGCGGAGACTGTCCTTCACCGCATCCTCCGGGGCGGGGGATTTCACGGACTCGGGGGGATCGAACCCGCGCGCGACGATGGCGTCATCCGCCCGCTCATCGACACACCGCGCGCGGACCTCCAGGCCCACCTCGAGCGCTTTCGCATCCCCTTTGTCCTCGATCCAACCAATCGAGAACACGCACACGAGCGGGTCCGCATTCGCGAAGTGCTTCTCCCGATGCTCGAGGAGGAGGATCCCCAAATCCGCGTGCACCTCGCGCAGATCGCCGACGAGGCTCGCGCCCATCGGGAGCGAGAGCGCGTCGCGGTCGATTTCGCCCTCGCGCGCATCCCCCGCGGAAAAACGATCGCCATCCAAGCGCTCGAGCTCTTCCCCACGCACATTCGACCCGCGCTCCTCACCGCGTTCATCGAACGAGAGCTACCGCTCCGCCTCAATCGGCCGCATAGAGAGTCTACCGCCGCTCTTCTTCGGGCGAAGGGCGAGGTCCTCCTACCCGGGGGCTATCAGGTCATTCGCTCGGGTCAGCGCATCCTGCTCCGCGCTCCGGAGCGCTCCGGAATTGAAGATGCATAAAATTCGTGTTAATGTGATGAATTATCGCCCGGAGCAGGCTGTCGGGACGGTAAATCCTCTGAGGAATACGTGAAACAAAGCCATAAAACCCTGCTCCTTTGGGTCCTCTTGGCCCTGATGTTCTTCTTTGTGTGGAATATGATCTCACAAGAAGAACAGACGCGCTCTGTTGCGTTCAGCGAGTTCATCGCTTCGGTTGAAGCCGGTGAGGTCAAAGAGGTCCGCATTCGTCCGACGGAGACCAGCGCCGTCTTTACCTACAGTCTCGCGCCGGCCGAGGGCGCCGAGGAGGGCGAACCCGTCGTCTACGAGACCGTCGGCATCGCGGGTGAGCGGCTTGATGAGCTGCTTCGCGAAAAAGAGGCCAAGGTCACTTACATCGCGGATGAATCGAGCCCTTGGACGGGGATCCTCCTGACATGGCTCCCGATGATCTTCCTCCTGATCATCGTCTTCTTCTTCATGCGACAGATCCAAGCTTCGGGTGGGAAGGCGATGAGCTTCGGGAAATCGCGCGCGCGACTTCTGAACGAAAATCAGAATCGCGTGACGTTCGCGGATGTCGCAGGAATCGACGAGGCGAAGGACGACTGCGAAGAGATCATCGCATTTTTGAAGGATCCCAAGAAGTTCCAGCGCCTCGGCGGGCGGATTCCCAAGGGCGTGCTTCTGATGGGCGCGCCGGGTACCGGTAAGACGCTCCTTGCGCGAGCCATCGCGGGAGAGGCGGGCGTTCCCTTCTTTTCGATCTCCGGTTCCGATTTCGTCGAGATGTTCGTCGGTGTGGGCGCCTCGCGTGTACGCGATCTCTTCGAGCAGGGAAAGAAGCACGCGCCCTGCATCATCTTCATCGATGAGATCGACGCCGTGGGTCGCCATCGCGGCAGTGGGCTCGGCGGCGGACATGATGAGCGCGAACAAACCCTGAACCAGCTCCTGGTCGAGATGGACGGATTCGAGTCGACCGATGGCGTGATCATCATCGCGGCGACGAACCGACCGGATGTCCTCGATCCGGCGATCCTTCGCCCCGGACGCTTCGACCGGCGGATCGTCGTGCCTCGCCCCGACCTTCGCGGGCGTCTCGGCATCCTCCAGGTGCATACGCGAAAGGTTCCTCTCGCAAACGATGTCGATCTCGAGATTCTCGCGCGCGGTACGCCCGGCTTCTCTGGCGCCGATCTCGAAAACCTCGTGAACGAGGCGGCGCTCCTCGCGGCGCGACAGGATAAAGATTGCGTTGCGATGTACGATTTCGAGATGGCGAAGGATAAGGTCCTCATGGGCTCCGAACGCCGCTCGATGGTCGTGAGCGAAAAGGAGCGAAAGACCACCGCCTATCATGAGGCGGGACATACCCTGGTGGCGTGGTTCCTCCCCAATCACGATCCGATCCACAAGGTGACGATCATTCCGAGGGGGCCTGCGCTCGGTGTGACGATGTCGCTTCCCGAGGAGGATCACCTCGGCTATTCGGCTGAGATGATCAAGGACCGGATCGCGATGGCGCTCGGCGGACGCATTGCCGAAGAGGTCGTCTTCAACCAGCTCACGACGGGCGCGGCGGATGACTTCAAAAAGGCGACCCAGCTTGCGCGCTCGATGGTCACCGAGTGGGGCATGAGCGAGAGGCTCGGCACGCTCGCTTATGTCGAGCGCGAGGAGTCCGGTTTCCTCGGCGCGAGCTATCATAAAGATTATAGCGAACACACCGCCAAGGAGATCGACGATGAGGTCCGCTCCATCATCCGGGCGCAATACGATCGGGCGCGGCGCGTGATCGAAGAGAACCGCGATAAGCTGGACGCGCTTACGGAGGCGCTCCTCGAGCGCGAGACGCTGGGCCGTGAGGAGATCGAGGCCATCATGCGCGGCGAGCCACTTCCGCCGAGCGAGCGAGTCATCATTCCGAGCTATTCGGATAAGCGGAAGGATCCGGCGAAGGATAAGCGTCCGAAGGGCTCGATCTTCACGCCGCGGCCCAACGAAGTGCCGTCGACCAGTTGATGAGCGCGCTCCCCGAGATTTGGGGGGTGCTCAACACGACCCCGGATTCTTTTAGCGATGGAGGCCGTTACCTCGAGGCGGATTCCGCTCGAGATCGGGTGAGGGAGCTCCTCGCCCTTGGCGCGGACGTCATCGATATCGGCGGGGAATCGACGCGACCTCCCGGACGCAATTACGGCCGCGGTTTTGAGCCGATTGCGCCCGAAGAGGAGATTCGCCGCGTTCGCCCGGCGCTTGACGTGGCGGCTGAGTTGGGAGCCCGCACCTCGATCGACACCACGAAACCCGAAGTGGCCGAGGTCGCACTCGATCTCGGCGCGCGGGTTGTGAACTACGTGGGACTCGAACCGCCCCTTCCACTCCTTACGCTCGTCGCATCGCGCGGTGCCGATCTCGTGCTTATGCACAATCGAGGACGGGGCGAAGCGGTCGATCCCGAACTCGAGGGCGATGCGCTCTTCGACGAAGTCTTTGGGGGGCTGATGCGCGGGGCCGAGCGCGCACGCGCTGCGGGGGTCTCCGGCACGATCTACCTCGATATCGGAATCGGATTCGCTAAGACCACGGCACAGAGCCTCGAATGCCTCGAGAACCTGCCCGCGCTCGCACGATCCGGCCATCCGGTCTATGTCGGAGCAAGTCGAAAATCGCTTATCGCGGATCTCGAGGAGAGGGAAGGGGCTCCGCGATCGACGCCCGATCGGAGACTCGGCGGCTCCCTTGCGATCGCGATGCGAGCGGCCGAGCTGGGAGCTCATGCCCTCCGAGTGCACGACGTGGCGGAGACGCGTCAGGCAGTCCTCATTGCACGCGCGCTTCGAAGAGCCCGCTAGGATGCTTTGGGCTCAGAAAGTCGCGATCACCCCGTGGAGTGGAAAGCTCCAAGGACCCCCTCGCTTTTCAGTTTGGCCGGTGATAGATCAGCGGGGACTGAAATCATGCCCTGTGAACGACACCGAGCTCCACTCCCCTTGATTGCGCCTCTGACGCTTGTCCTCGCTGCGCTGGGCGTGCTCTTTAGCGCTCCCAGCAAGGGCTCCGCTCAAGCGGAGCACGGAACGGACAATCGCGATGAACGCTCGCTCGACGAGACGCAGACCGAAGAGGACCCTCGTGCCCTCTTCCTCGAAGGGCAGAGGCTTTATTCGACAGGTCAGTACGAAGAGGCCGTTGAGCTCTGGACGCGGGCCTATGAGATCAGTGGGCTCGTCGCGCTCCAATACAACATCGCTCAGGCCTATGGGCGGCTTGGTAAGGTCGTCGAGGAGCGAGAAGCGCTCGCGCGGTTCATCTTGGCCGAGGACACACCGGAGGATCTCAAGGCCGTCGCGAGGGAGCGGCTGGCCGCACTCGATCAGCGGATCGCGCGCACCGCGCTCATCATCGATGGCGACCGCGAAGGGGCAGAGGTCTTAGTTAACGAAGAGCACGTGGGCGCTCTTCCCCTTCCTCGCCCCGTCCACGTCGAGCCCGGGATCTATCGCGTGACGGGCCGGCTCGAAGGCTTTGCCGAAGCCTCGGCGAACGCTCGCGTGACTCCCGGTGAGCAGCTCCGCGTACGCCTCGAATTCGCCAGGCTCGAACTCGGGAGGGAGACAGGCCCACGCATCACGCCGATCGCTTGGGGGCTTTGGGCCGGCGGCGGCGCGACGCTCGTGACGGGCGCGATCCTCGGCGGCCTCGCCCTCGGCAAGTCGAGCGGGGCCGAGCGGGGCTCAGCCGACGCGGATTCGGCGTCCAAGCTTGCTCTCGGAGCCGACATCACCATCGCCGTTGGCGCGGCGGCCCTGATCGGTGGTGTCATCACTCAAATCATCTACCGAAAGCGCGCGAAGAGCGAACGAGAGCCCAAGCTCGCCTTCGAGCCGCGACTCGGCGGCGCTGCGCTCACACTCCAGGGGAATTATTGAGTCATGCAGCGGCGGACCAGCTCGAGCTATCTTATCCCCGCGCTGATCGGCGCGAACCTCTTCCTCACCGCGTTTTGGGGATGCTCTTTAATCGTCGATGGCAATTTCATCGAACCCGTGGACGCTGGATACAATTGCACGGGCATCGTGAACGGCGCGATCTGTCCCGGGTCCGAAGAGGAGTCTTCGCGCCTCATCTGCCTCTTTGGCGAGTGCGTTGAGAGTGAGTGCGGGGACGGCTTTGTCGATGAAGAGGCGGGTGAGGAGTGTGAGGAGGATAAAGACGTATGCGATCTCAGCACATGTCTTTTTCACTGCTGGGACGACGCCGATTGTAAACAAGAGCATCCCTGCCTCCCGCTCGAATGCATCCAGCATAGCTGCGTGGCGAGGCCGGCTCCCGGCGCGCGATGCTCAAGCGACGGGGTCGATTTCGGTGTATGCACTCAAAGTTATGAATGCGTAAGCATAGAGTGCAGCTCGGATGCGGACTGCGTCGGTGACGATGAGTGCACCTCCGGCCTTTGCGAGGACCAGCGGTGCGTCGCGAATTTCGGCGCGCTCTGCGAGCTCGAAGATGGAGCGCCCGGCATGTGCGGTGAGGGCTTCGTCTGCCTCCCGTCGCTCGATGCGGAGAGCTGATCGAGGCTGAATCGGCCCCGATCGAGGCGGCGGCCGAAACGCGGGTCATCCCAGCCCGGGATTGGGGCAGGGCGGACATTTACTCGGCGACCGGAAAAACTCAGGACTTCTCAGGTGAGAAGAAGTCCGATGGAGGCGCCGAGCGTGGCAAGGGTGATGCCGGCAAGGATGAGCAGGTCCACCTTCTCTGCGCGCAGCAGCTCTTGGTTGGGCGCGAAGGTCTCGTCGTCCAGATAATGGATCTCTTCGACCTTGGCCATCGGCTCGACTCGCCGCTTCTCTTCTCGTGAAAAGAGGCGGCGCGTCTTGCGCTCGTTCTTCTCGGGATTAGGCCCGATGGTGAGGCGAATCGTTTCTACCATAATGTATCACAAATAAGCACGCTCTCCGGATAAGTCAAGCGACGCAATGCGTCATTTTGGGTAATAGTTTGGTCACGACGGGCCACGTCGAGTTCGAAGAGGGATTGCGCGAACGTTCGGCCACTTTCCTGTTATGATGGGCGGCCGGGATGCCCAAAACGCCCGAGTTTTGCGATTTCATACGATAAGAGAGCCCTATTTTTTGATGGAGCAATGGTAGAGCGTCCGATAAAACAGGTCCGCGATGGCGCGCTGAACGCCGTCGAGATGATGCGTCTGGGGCGGCTGACTGAGCCGCGCTCCACGCCCTTCACTGTGATCCATACCGATCCGGTGTACCGACTCCGGCATTATGGCGAGGACTCGAGACGACCCACCTTGAAGGCGCCGATCCTCCTCGTTCCGCCCTTGATGGTCGCCTCCGAGATCTACGACATGTCTCCGGACGTGAGTGCCGTCGGCGCGCTGCTCGCCTCGGGCCTCGACGTCTGGCTCGTGGATTTCGGCGCCCCCGAGCACCAAGAGGGCGGGCTTGAGCGCACGCTCGACGATCACATCCTTGCGGTGGACGATGCCATCGATCGTGTCCGCGAGCTGACCGGTAGCGATGTCCACCTTGCCGGCTACAGCCAAGGCGGGATGTTCTGTTATCAGGTGACGGCCTATCGGCGCACCGAGGGAATCGCGTCGCTCATCACCTTCGGCAGCCCGGTGCATATCCACCGCAACCTCCCGGGCATCCACGACGGGGTCGTGACGGAAATTGCGCGCGCCGTCAAAGATGCGGTCGAAGTGCCGCTCGAGAAGATCCGCGCGCTTCCCGGATTTTTGACGAGCACGGGGTTCAAGCTGCTTTCGGTCCGAAAAGAGGTCCAGCAATTTGTGGATTTCGTCGCGAATCTCCACGATCGCGAGGCGCTCGAGCAGCGCGAAGGGAGGCGGCGTTTTCTTGCGGGCGAGGGCTTCGTGGCGTGGCCGGGGCCCGCATTTCGTCAATTCGTTCGCGACTTCGTCATCCAGAACCGGATGCTCGCGGGCGGGTTCGTGATCGCGGGCCAGACGCTCTCACTCGCCGATATCTCCTGCCCCTTGCTCTACTTCGTGGGCCTGAACGATGCGATCGCGCGGCCGAACGCCGTCCGTCCCGTGCGAGAGATCGTCTCGAGTGAGATCGTCCACGAGGTCAGCGTAAGGGCAGGGCATTTCGGCATCGTCGTCGGTTCACGCGCGCTCGCCGAGACCTGGCCCACCGTCGCCGAGTGGATGCGCTATATCGAAGGCGCGGGGCCGCTCCCGAAACTGCTGGCTGCGGCCCCGAAAGCTCCGCCTGACGCCCGCCGCATCGAAGAGCCCGAGGAGGCGATCTTCGAGGATATCGATCTCGACCTCACCCTCCTCTCCGATGCGCTCACGGATCTGGCGGGAAACGCGCTAGGCCGGCTCACGGAGCTTACCGAAAGCCTTGGGAGCGCGGCGGACACCTTCCGCTATCGCCTCCCGCGCCTTCGACGCCTCAGCCGCCTCCATGCCGAGGAGCCGCTCAGCTTTTCGCGAGAGCTTGAGCGGAAGGCGCGAAAAAAGCCCGAGCAGACCTTCTTCCTTTGGGAGGGGCGCGCCTTCTCCTATGCCGAGGCCGATCGCCGAATCGATGCCGTCACGCGCGGTTTCATCGAAGTGGGCGTCCGTCCGGGCGATCGGGTTGGGATCTATATGCGCTCACGCCCGAGCTATGTGACGGCCGTCTGTTCGCTGAACCGGCTCGGAGCGGTGGCGGTCCTACTGAATCCTGAGCGCGACGAAGAGGCCTCGCGCGAACTCCTCTCGCTCGCGGATGTCGATCACCTCGCGAGCGATCCCGAGCATCTTGAAAGTGCGAAGCGGATTTTTGGTGGAACGGTGCTCAGCCTCGGCGGCGGTGGTCCGATGAGTGAGGCTCCCGAGCGAGTGCGCGATATGGAGGCGATCGATCCGGATCGCGTCGAGCTTCCCGCTTGGTATCGCCCGAACCCGGGGCGCGCCAAAGATCTCGCCATGATTCTCATCACCCAAGGGGATGGTGGGAAGTCACGGCTATCGCGCATCACGAATCGGCGCTGGGCTTTTGCGGCCTATGGCGCGGCGGCTGCGGCGACGCTTACGGAGCACGATACGGTTTATTGCTGTCTCCCGCTCTCGCATCCGGCGGGCATGCTCGTCTCGGTCGGAAGTGCGCTCGTTGGCGGCTCCCGGCTCGCCTTCTCGGAACGGCTCGAGATCGATCGATTCAACACCGAGGTCCGCCGCTATGGTGTGACAGTCGTCTTTTATGCAGGTGAGATGCTTCGCATCCTCCTTGACTCGCCGCCTTCTTCGGTCGATCGGGGAAATACCCTTCGTCTCTTTGCCGGGAGCGGGATGCGCGCCGATATTTGGAGGCGGCTCCGCGATCGTTTCGAGACGGTTGGCGTGCTCGAATTTTACGCTTCGACCGAGGGCAACGCGATCCTCGCCAACGCGTCGGGGCGAAAGATCGGTAGCGTCGGACGCCCCCTCCCCGGAAGCACGCCGATGGTTGTGGCGCGCTACGATTTCGTCGAGCGCCGCTTCATCCGCGATGCCGACGGGTGGCTGATCCCGGCTGGAACGAACGAGCCCGGCGTGCTGATTAGCAAGGTGGACGAGGCCCACCCGCTCTCGGCCTTCGAGGGCCTTTTCGAGGAAGGCGAGACACGCAAACGGATCGTCCGGAGCGCGTTCGAGCCGGGCGATCTTTGGGTCGATAGCGAGATGGTCTTCCGCGTCGACGATGAGGGCGATCATTTCATTTTGGATCGCCTGCGCGAGGTGACGATCCAAGAGGATGGGCTCCCGATCTTCTCAAGAGAGATTGAAGATCGCGTCCTTGTCGACCGCGCGATCGCGGAAGCCGCGCTCATCTCGGGTGAAAAGCTTGGGCTCGTCATTCGTGTAGCCGAACATCAAGACGTCGAGGACGCGGTGACGCGCGCGCTGGATGCGATCCCGGAGTATGCCCGGCCCGCGTTCGTCCGCGTGGTGCCCAAGATGCCGCTCGGCACCGGTTTCCGGCCCGCCAAAGGTGAGCTGAGCGCGCTTGGAACGCGTCCGCATCCGGGCCATCGGGTCTTCATCGTCGAAGGGGAGGAGATCCGCGAGCTCGGCGCCGATGCCGAGGTGAACGGCGCATCGCAAAAGCGCGATTGACGCGGTGCGTAAGCATTTTTCGTGCCTTTTCGGGCGAAAGCTCGAGTATCATCCGGTGCTATGGCGAATGCTCAAGTTGCACTAGAGGCTGCTCGCGATTACCTCCGCAGAAATCCAAACGAGATCCCCCGGGCCATTCGGAACGCGTTGGGGCTCCGCTTGGGCGTCCCTTTCGAGGCGCTTAGGTGGCTCGCTCGGCAAGCCGAACAATCCGGTACCGTTCGCGACCTACAGATCGACCCCGCGCCTCCCGGCGTGCGGGTCGGCGCTCAGGTCGATGCAATGGGGACCCCGCTCCGCGTCGCCGCGACGCTTTTCTTCGATCGAATTGTCTTCAACGAGGAAGAGCTCCTCATCGCGCTCCGCGTCGAGGATATCGCGCTCAAGGTCGACGGGGAGAGCAAGTCTCCGCTAGGCGCTGTGATCCAATCGGGCGTGCTCGATTTATCGAATATCGGGACGCTGGTCGGATACCTCCCGAACCGCCCGGCCATCATCGCCGAGGCTGGCAACAATCGCGTGGTCCTCGATCTGATGCGCGAGCCGAAGATCGGACGCAATGACGACGTTCGGCGGGTGATCGCGCTCATTACCTCGATCGTCACGCTGAGCGGCGTTCAGAGCGATGATGGCCACGTCGATATCGCCTTCCGCGCGTTCCCCTCGGGGATGCGCAAGGCGGTGCGCTCGGTTCGCCGCTATGGCATTCCGGCCGTCGCAAAGCTCTTGCCCCGCGGCTGAGCCGAAGTCCCGTCGTCGAGCGGCAGCTCATACCTTCGAAGGAGTTGACGGGGCTTTGAAGGCGCAGATCGCTTTCCGCGCCGGCTTCGTCACTTTATTCCCGGAGCATGACGCGTTATTGTCGCCCCATGCTTCACACGCGTTCTTCTCATCGCATCTTCGCTGATCGATTCCACTTTCTCGGTCGTCTCGGAGCGAGCGCGCTCGCGATTGCGCTCTTCGTTTGGTCGGAGGGGAGGGCATTGGCGCAGGACGAGATCGTCATCCCCCTCAGCGATTTCGTGCCGAGCGGCGAGGAGACGCATTTTTTTGTGCCCTTCGATGTCCCGACGGGGATCGAGGAGATCGAGGTGCGTCATCGCAGCCTCAACCCCGAAAACATCCTCGATTGGGGCCTTGAAGACCCCGATGGTTTTCGCGGTTGGGGAGGCGGGCTCAGTGAACCGAGCATCGTGAACGCCGCCGCTGCGAGCCGTTCGTACGTACCCGGCCCGATCACGCCAGGTACTTGGCGCGTGGTCGTTGGAAAGGCGCTCATCGTTGAAGAGCCTGCCGACTACGAGCTCGAGGTGATCCTTCGGCGCTCGACCACGCTCCCGGCACAACCTGAGCGCCGCCCCTACCGTGAGCGCGAGCCGCTTGAGGTGGGGCGCCGCTGGTATGCCGGCGATTTTCACGTCCACTCACGAGAGAGCGGAGACGCCACGCCGACGCTTGATGAGATCGCGGAGCTCGCCCTCGCGCGCGGTCTCGATTTCGTCGTGATCACCGATCACAACACACATACGAATCTCGATTTCTTTGCGGATGTCGAGGAGCGCTATCCCGAGCTTCTCTTCATCCCCGGCGTTGAATTCACGACCTATGCCGGGCATGCCAACGCGATCTTCGCGACCGAATGGGTCGATCATCGCATCGGCGTCGAAGGCGCGACCATCGAGAAGGCCATCGCCGCCTATCGCGATCAGGGCGCATTCTTCTCGATCAACCACCCGGTCTACGAGCTAGGAAATATGTGCATCGGCTGTGCGTGGGAGCATCAGGTCGATCCTGCGCTCATCGATGGTGTGGAAATCGGCTC
>JAAZAH010000394.1 GCA_012514415.1 Sandaracinaceae bacterium | reverse complement strand
TATTCCGGAATAGACCCATAACCCGAGATGCCATATCATGAGCGTTGAGCCTCACGAGGCAAAGTTTGAAGGGAAGCCGAGAACGCTCTGTAGCGTGCGTCCACGGCAAGGGCTGGATTCTATGCGACGTAGATTCGTTTTGGGGAGCGTCCTTCTGGTGTTGAGCTTCGGCTTCGCCAGCTATTCGCTGATGCATTATCTTTTGACGAGCCGGCTCTCGAAGGAGCTGCCCGAAGAGATTCAACGAGACGGGCGCCTTGTTCAGCGGCTTTTCATGCACAGCGCGCTTCGCTTCGTGGATCAGGTGCAAGATCGCGCCGCTCACGAATCGGTGATCGGCGTGTTCGGCGGTCTCGATGAGCGAGGTCGCCGGATGCGCGCTCACGAGGCGGCGAATCGTGTGGCGGCGTGGTTCCAAGATCCCACGCGGCGCGGTGCCCTGGGGAAGCCCGAGTTGGTGGTCATGACAGATAACGCTGGCAAGGTGATCGCGCGCGATCGCGATCCGAACCGGCTCGCTGGCGCCTCGCTTCTCGAAGAGCTCTCGGGCCTTCGTCGCGCACTTCGGACAGGGCGCGCCGTCCACGACGTTTGGGTCCGTGATGGCGAATTCGCGCCTCTACAGACAGTGATCGCGCCGATTCGGAGCGATCGCGGAGGGCCGATGCTCGGCACGCTCATCGTGGCGTACGGGCTCACCGATGGTGCGATCGGCGAGATGGCCGAGCTCGTCAATCGCGATATCGCGCTCGTCATCGGTGGAGACGTCGCGGCCTCTTCACTTCCGAAGGCCAAGGTGAGGGCACTCGAGAAAGCGTTTGAAAACCCGGCGCTCGGAGCGTTCTTGGAGCCCGAACGCGCCCAGGAGGACGCGCCCACCTTTGAGCTTCAGCTCGAAGGGAAGAACTACCTCGCCATCGCTCGTCTCCTTCCCCGAACGCGAAGCGCGCCCACGGTCGCCGTGGTCCTCGCCGATAAGGCCGAAGCGCTTGCTCCGGTGCGTACGGCCAACTCGATCTGGGTGCTCACCTTCCTCTTCACCCTCATTTTTGGCGTCTTCGCCTGGATTGTGGTCAACGGTGTGCTCATCCCGATCGAAGAAATGGAGGAAGGTCTTCTCACCATCTTGAGCGGCGGGATGGCGCATCGGCTCAGCGTAAGGAACGAGGACCTCGCGGGCCTTGCGTACCGCATCAACCAGCTCATCGGTGTCGCCGCCGGGGAAGATGAAGACGAAGTGGCCGCACCCGCTTCGAGCTGGTCTTCCTCGATGATGGCCACCGCCTCGGAGCGGCGCGAGCCAACGCCGACACAACCCGCCGCACCCAAGGAACCGATCGACGATCCCGATCTAGCGGCAGCGCTCGGCGCTCAGCCTGAAGATGAATACCTCTCGCGGCTTTTTCGGGAGTATCAAGAGGTGAAAGCTTCGGTGGGTGAAGATGCGAGCCAGATCTCGGAAGAGCGCTTCAAGGAGCGACTGCTCGCGAGCGCGGCCGGTATCGCCGAGCAATTCGAGGTGCGGCAGGTTCGCTTCATCGTCGAGCTCGATGGTGGGCGCGTGCTCTTGCGGCCCGTACTCATCCGCTGATCCATTAACGAAGGGTACGGTCTCGGCTTGCGTCTCGGGGCGCAAGGTGTCTCGATCGGTTATCTCTCGCGGATCGAGCGATCCGGAGATGGGAGTGAAGCATGGGATTCTTCGGATTTTTTCGCGGTAGTGAAGAGCGCAACATCAAGAAGCACGCGGCGCGTGTGGCCAATAAGCGATCGCAGAACCCGGAGCGCTGGGAATCGATCAAGGCGCTTAGCGCAATCCCGCGGCCCGAGGCGGTGGAAGCGCTTCTTCAGCGTTTCTCGTTCCGGATCGACCCAAGCATCTCCGATCAGGAAGAAAAAGAGGCGGTGCTCGAAGGCATCGTGAAGATCGGAGAGCCCGCGATCGAGCCCGTGACGTGTTATCTCAAGACGAGCGAGAGCATTGCTTGGCCGATTCGTATCCTTTCGCGTCTCGTCGATGAGCAGAAGGTCACGGCCGAGCTGCTCGCTCTCCTTGAGGAGATGGACACGGAATACGAGCGCGATCCCGAGAAGAAGAGGGAAATCCTTGCCGAGCTCGCGAACCGCAAGGCCCCCGAGATCGCCGGTGCGGTCAAGCGCTTTACGGAAGACGTCAACGAAGCATGTCGTTTCCACGCCTTCGATGCGCTCTTTGCACAGGATGAACCGCTCGATGCGGAGTACCTCTCGGATGCGCTTCGGCGCGAAGAGAGCATGCGTGTCCGAGCGAGGATCCTCGATGCGATGGCTGCGAACGATATCGCGCTCGTTGGAAGCGTGCCCGAGGGGAGCCTTCCGGTCGGCTATTTCTTCTTCAAAGACGGGAAGGTCTCGAAGCCGAAGCTCTAGGAAACCGACGCACGCGACATTTCGTGTCTTGCCCGCGGCGCTTTGGGCGAATCGCAAAGCGCCGCCTACGCTGAGGTGTCTGGCGTCGCGGGACCGTCCAATGGCTGGAACCGAGAGCTCGCCCGTCTCTTCGGACCGATGGAGATTTAGAGTCTAGCGGTCGCCATCGGCTTATGGCAGAGTCGCGCAAAATGACATCCACTCAAGAAGAAATCGAAGTCTCCTACGACGTCTCGAACGAGTTCTTTAAGCTCTGGCTCGATGAGGATATGCATTATACCTAGGCGAGTTATCTCACGGGCGAGGAGACTCTCGAGGAGGCACAGCGTAATAAGAGCCGCATTCTCTACGAGTATGCCGAGATCGAGCCGGACAAGCTGGTCCTCGATGTGGGCTGCGGCTGGGGTTCCAATCTGAACTACCTTCACCAGCGCGGCGTCAAGCGAGCGCACGGCATTACGCTTAGCACCGCGCAACAGGAGTGGACCGAAAGCCGAGGCCTCCCGGGTATCAAGGCCATCGTCTGCGATTACGCGAAATACGAGCCCGAAGAGAAATACGATGCGATCCAATCCATCGAGATGATCGATCACCTTTGTTCGCCCGCCCAAAGCAGGGAAGGGAAGGCGATCGAGATCTATCGCTCGTATTTTGAGCGGCTCGCCTCTTGGGTAAAGCCCGGCGCCTATTTTGGCTTCCAAGCCATCCTTCGAAATCGCGTGCCGCGGCGAAGGCAGGATCTTGAAGACCTCGCTTTTACGGCGGATGTGATCTTCCCCGGCGGGCTGAATCCTCGCCTCGAGGAGCTCGTGGCGGCGGTGAACCCCTATTGGGAAATCATCGATCTCCGCACGCAACGCGAAAGCTATCTGAAGACGACGGCCGAATGGCTCCGCCGACTTCGCCTCCATGAGACTGAGATTCGGCAGCGCTGGGGCAACCAAGTCTACGAGGATTATGATCGGTACCTCTCCATCTGCGTTCGCGCGTTCTCCAACCATTGGTCGAGCGATGTCCAGATGAAGCTCCGCCGCATCTAAAAGGGGCGAGGGCGGGAGAAGCCCACCCGCGCGGTCGGGCTCGTCTGAATCACTCCGGAGGATGATTTTCGTATCCCGCGAAAGCTGCACCTCTGGAGTGTTTCAATTGCAGTTCTTTCGCAAATCAATCAAAGATTGAGTGCATAAAAAAACTCCTCTTCACCCACGATGAAGAGGAGTTTTTTTGTTCCGTTAAGACCAGACTATTCGGCCGGCTCTGCGCGTGACATCATCTCGGCAGAGCGGCGTGCGGCGCGCTCAGCCTTACGCTGTTCCGAGATGACCCGGGTGATCTCGGAGCGCTCTACACCGAGACGGCGAAGCGTGGGAAGGTAGATCTTTTGTAGGAAGAGATCGCGATCGATCTGTCCGGCATCGCGCATTACGGCAATCCGTGCATCGTAATCGGGCACAATGCCGACGCCCGGCATTTTGAAGTTCGCGGCAACATACGCGATATCCGCGATGGTATTGTCACGGTCTTCCTCGAGATAGGCACGGACGACCAGCTCGTAAAAGCGTGCGTGCGCCACCTCGTCTCGCGCGTTCATTCGATAGACTGCCGCGAGCGCTTCGTCCCCCACCTTCTTGGCCGCCTTCTCTTGGCGCAGGTAGATCACGAAGGTCGCCATCTCTTGGAAAACACCGTAAATGGTGATTCGCCGAGCAGTGCTGAAGGGCGGCTCCCACCGTTCCTTCATCAGTTCGGCTTGGTAATCCGCCATCTGCTCCTCGGTCCGCTTTCCCGAGCGGATGAGGTACAGCTGCAGCGCCATCGAGTGCTTGAGCTCTTCGTAGCCCCAGTTCGCTACGAACCAGCGCTGCGCTACCGAGGCGTTGCGGAAGACCTGAAGCCCCCCGGAGATATAATCCGGGAGGAAGCCCTCGACGCCGAGGAAGGTCTCGGCGCAAAGAGCGAGAGACTCGGGGGTCTCGGGGTTCACGCGCTCCCACGGGATATCGCGCAACGGGTTCCATCGACGATTCTGTTCGGCGTTATCGAAAAAATCTAGGAATTCCCTGTGCAGTTTTTCGCGAAATTGATCGGAGGGCATCACGTTATCCTTTGTCGACGGAACTCTCTTTTTCTTCACTTTCGCTCAGAGGCGAGAGGACCGGGCCCCGGCACTGTCCTTGCAAGCCCATGGTCCGCGACCGGCGATCCGGTCGTTTGGAAAGAGCGAAGCAAGAACGGTGCCCAAGAACCACGACATGACCTCAGAGCTGCTCTTCGATGATGTCGAGGAGCTGGCTGACGGTTTGGATGCCGACGAGCTTATCGTCCGGGATCCGGACATCGAAAGCCTGCTCGAGCTCTCCGATCACCTCGAGGACGACAAGAGAGTCAAGGCCGAGATCGACGATGACGCTGTCTTCTTGGAGGTCGTCGAACTCTTTTTCGGCGATCTCACTGGCGGCTGCTTTAAATTTTTCGAGAAGTTCTGATCGTTGCACCGATAGCTCTCTTCTTTGAGGGGTGTAGAGTTAGTGACTGAACCACGAAATCCGCCAAAATACAAGAACGGATCGCCGTCGTCAATTTGAACATCGAGTTCATTTTTTTGGTTCGCGCAGCCTTTGCGCAAGCTGGAGCAGAACTTGCTGTACTCGAGTGTTTGAAAAGCCTTACGAATCGCGACAAATCGGTATTGACCCACAACCCGAATTTCGGGATGTGAGCGGTCGGAACAGAGGGCTGAACGGGTGATCGTCCGCGTTCAACTGTTCTCTTCGCTCTCTTGCTTCGGTTTCGTCGAAGAGGGCTTGGTGGCAAGCGCCGGGAGGATGAGGCGGAAACTCGTCCCTTCGCCCAATTGGCTCTGGACCTCGATCTGACCTCCGTGGCGCGAGATCACGCGATGAACGGACGGCAAACCAAACCCACTCCCTTCGGTAGGGGGTTTGGTTGTAAAGTAGGGTTCGAAGATTCGTTCGATACGCGCCGCTTCGATGCCGCTTCCGGTATCGCGGACCTCGATGAGGAGGGCCGGCCGTTCACCCTCAAGGCGTGCGTCCATCGTCGTGAGGCTGAGGGTCCCTCCGTTGGGCATGGCGTCGGCGGCGTTTTTAGCGAGGTTCATGAGAGCGGACTGAAGCTCATGGAGGTCGCCGAGGATACGATCGTGCGTGGCGCCGAGCACGATCTCGAGGGTGATTTGGTTGCCTACGAGCGTCTGGATGAGCGGCGCCGTCTCGTGGATCAGATAATTCCCGGAGAGCTCTTCGTAGCTGCGCGCGTCCTCCTCGCGTCCAAAGGGGAGTAGACGTCGAGTGAGCGAGGATGCTTGTTCGACCGCTTCTTTGATGTGCTGAATGAGGCGCCTGCGGATCGCACCATCATCCGCTTTTCGCTCGAGTAGATCGGTCGAGGCTCGAATGGCCGCGAGGTAGTTGTTGAAGTCGTGAGAGACGCCGCGGGAGAGTTCGCCCAGCGCGCGGAGCTTTTCGTCTCGGCGAATCATATCCTCTTCGCGTTTTCGCTCGGTAATATCCCGGAAGACGAAGACGAAACCAAAGGGCTCGTTCGACGGCGACCGAACGGTGCGGCCCGCGATGCTGAAGATGCAGCGGTTCTTCCCTTTATAAATGACGAGCGCGTCTTCGCCGTCGATGAGGGAGGACCACGTGGCGGGGCGCCCATCGATGGGATTGTAGAGCTTGATCGACTCCTCAAGAAGCGGATCCGGGGGCGAGGAGGGAGGGAGAAGTTCTTCGGCCACCGCATTCATGCGCTTGATCCGGAGCGAAAGGTCGGTCGAGATCACGCCTTCGGAAATTGAGTCGAGCACGCGATCGAAATGCGCCTCGCGCTCGACGAGGGAGACGCGCGCGCGCTGCCCGGCTCCGATCCAATCCATCAGCGAAGAGGAGAGGGCGAGGACGACGATCGGGAGGCCGAACTCGCTCACGTAGACCGCCTCGATGCCGAACGCGTCCTTGATGTTGTCGATCGCGATGAGCGTGATCACCGCGACGAAGGCGAACTCGAGGCTCGTGGAAAGGCGTCGATCCGACTGACGGCGCAGATCGCGGATGGCGATGATCATATAAATGCCGTGGAGGATCGAGCTGAGGAGGACGACGTTATGGAGGGCGGTTGGAGAAGATTGCGCGCGCGTGAAGGTATCTCCGAAGGGTCCGGCGATGCGCTCGATATCATGAATCTCGAGGAAATGAGGCGTCTCGAGATACATCACGGTCAGAATGGTCCGCACGAACTCGAACGCGAACATGAAATAGGCGGGACGCCGGATGCGGAAGTTCGTTAACGCGAGGAGATAGTAGATCCACGCGATGAACGCGCCGCGGACGATGAGCGAATGTGCGGAGAAGGCGAGGAAATACGTCTCGACATTCAGCGCATCGCTGTAGATGAGTGAGCAGACGGTTGAACCGAGGAGGAAGGCGCTCAGAAGGCCATAGGCGCTGAGCGGCCCGGGACGCGTCTCAACCTTTGCCGCAAAAAAAGTGAAGATGAGGCTCGCGAAGAGAATCCCGCAGATGGCCGCGTGGCATAATGCAAGGAATCCTCCGGGCGAGACGTGCGTGGCCATAGGGCGGCCCCATTAAAAGGAAAGATCCCGAACCAGGCGTGCTATCTCGGGATCTTTTCGCATTCTTATGGGTCTTTGATCTCGGAAAGGGGTTATTTCGAGATCTTTTGGCTTGGAGGTAAGAACACGATGAAGCCGAGGCTCACGAGGTGAAAGAGCCGGCTCAGGCGATCGTGCTCGTTGATCACTCCGTCAGGGAATTTGGCCTCCGGTCCCGCCTGATCCCAACCCGATTCGTTGATGGCTGCGGGGAAGCCGCGCCATTCGATCTGGATGCCGAGGAAGCGGTTGATGTAGGCGTTGAGGCCCACGCCGAACGAGGGGCGGATGGCGACGCGATTGCTCCGCGCGGTCTGGCTCTCGAGGTAGCAGGCGTCCACATCGCCTGCCGTCTCGCAGTCGGCAGCGCGGATATTTGCGCGCTCCTGGATGCCCAAGAAGACAACGCCGGCTTGGATGTAGAAATCCGTATCGACGAAGAGCTTTTGGAAGAGGGCGAGCTTACCGCGGAGAGGGATGAAGTTGATCTGGGGACCTGCCGCCCAAGTAATCTGTCCGAGCTGCTGTGAGAAATTCGCGCGGCCGGGAAGCGAGAGGCGGTTGGTGCTCGAGGTCGTCCCGAGGTCTTCGATCTCGCGGGTAAGTTCGGTCGAAAATCCGACGCCGCCGTAGCTTCCCCAGAGCCCGATGCCGAGCCAGTCGAGGAAGTGATAGTGGAGCTGTCCGCCGATCATCAGATTCCGCTGGAACGAATCGCGAAGCGTGATGCCGATGTGGGGGACCAACATCAAGCGATTCTCGCGGTAGATCCGCATATGGTGGACTGCGGGCGCGCCCGCGAGCGGACCGGTGATCTGGACTTCTTGGGCGCTCGCCTTACTCGGGCCGCCGATCGCGGCGATCGCGACGAGGCAGAGGCCCAAAAGCGTGGCTCGGAATCGATTATGCGTCGACAGCATGCGCTTCATCTCTCCAATCATCATTTGGGCTTCCGATACTCGAACTTGAAGGGGAAGAAGACCGTGAGGCCGATGGCCATCGTCAGGTTGTTGTAGACCGTCGGGTTGGCGAGCCACGTCTCAGGGTCGTTCCGGTCGGCGCCGAGCGCGATCTCGGTATTCTCGAACTTCTCGAGGAAGAGATAGTCACGCGCCTCGAAGAAGATGGTGAGGAATCGCGAGAGGAAAACGCGGAGGCCGATGCCGAGGTTGAAGCCGAGGTGAGTGTTGAAGTCGGGGAAATCGCGCTGCGGATCGAAGACCGGGATGGGGCGCGTG
>JAAZAH010000393.1 GCA_012514415.1 Sandaracinaceae bacterium | reverse complement strand
TTCGAGCGGCTTATGCGAACGAGGGCGATCGCCATGCGCTCGTCGATCAGGCCGCCATCCTTTTTGAGCTCGGACGAGACGATGAGGCGCGAGTTCCGCTCGAAGCAGTCATCCGTGATTATAATCGGCGTGCGATCGCGCCCGACGACGCCGACTCCATCTTTGCCGTTGCGAAGGCTGCGCGTCTTTTAGGGAGCGCTCGCGACGCGAACCGCGCCCTTCACGAAGACGCTCGCCTCAAGCCGCGCGACGATGAGATCGAGCTCGCATGGTCGGAGCTCTTCCTTGAGGCGCACGCGCACGAAGAAGCGAAACGAGGCATTGGCGGCATCCTGCGCCGCTCGCCAGAGCACGCTGAGGCGAGGGCGCTCCTTGCAGAAGTCTACCTCGCCGAAGGAAAGCCGAGCCGACTCGTCCGTGAAGAGGCGGAGCGTGCGATTCTCTCCGATCCGCGATGCCTCCGAGCGCAGCGCCTCCTCGCATTCCTTGCCATCGCGCGGCGGGACGAAGCCGATGCGCTCGAGCGAATCGAACGGCTCGAAGCGCAGACGCACCGCAGCATCGACAGCCTCATGCTCCGGGGCGGCTTGGCCTTCTTGACCGATCAGAGAGCGCGTTACGAGGCGATCGAGCGAGAGGTGGCGGAGATGAACCCGCGCCCCGTTCGCTTCTATGAGTTCATCGCCGAGCTGGTCGAGCTCGATCATCGATATGATGAGGCGGCGGCGCTTTCGGCTCGCGCGCTCGAGATGAGCCCAAACGATGGGCGTGCGCGTGCGCGTTACGGCATGAACCTCGTGCGCCTCGGAAGGGAGGATGAGGGAAGAACTCAGCTTCGGGCCGCCGTCGCCCTCGATCCCTTCAACCGGCGCGTCCACCAGCTCCTCGAGCTCTATGAGAGCCGCATCGATCGCGACTACGTGATGCTCGAGCGACCTCCTTTTCGGATCCGCGCGCATCGGGTTGAAGCCGCCGCGATCGAACGCTTTGTCCTCCCCTTTCTCGAGAGCGCCCTCCGCACACTCGAGTCGCGCTATGGACGAACCATCGCCGCACCCATCCAGATCGAGTTTTATCGCGATCCGCGTGACGCTTCGATTCGAGCAGCGGGGGTGCCCGATCTTCCCTTCCAAGCCATCTGCTTTGGGAAGGTGATCACGAGCGTGTCGCCAAGCGTTGGCGGGTTCAATTGGGGGCAAATTGTATGGCACGAGCTCGCACACGTCTTTCATCTCCAGATGAGTCGAGGAAGAGCGCCTCGATGGCTGATGGAAGGGCTGGCCGAGCGCGAGGCGATGATCTCGCCGAAAGCCTTCAAGCGCCCCCTCGCTCAGCGGATTCACGCCTTTATTTCCTCACGCGCAATCCCGCCGCTCGATGATTTCGATGCGCTCTTTTCCGAAACTCGCGTGATGGAGGAGCTGATCGTCTCGTATGGGCTTTCGACGCTCGCAGTCGATTTCCTCGAAGAAGAATACGGCGTAAGGAAGCTCGTCGCGCTTCTCCGCGGCTTCGGTGAGGGGCGGCGATTTTCCGAGCTCGTGGAGGCCGAGCTTGGTGTGGACGCTCGCGCCCTCAACGATGCGTTCCGCGCCTACCTCGCATCGCTCTATCGACAGCGCGAAGGACGCTACGAACCCGATTTCGAGTGGGTTGAATCCGAACCCTCGGCACATGTAGCCGTGGCGCCGACCCCCGAGCGTCTCGCGAAGGAGGCAGCGATCCTTTTTCGAGAAGGCCACCCTGTCCAAGCGAGCGCGCTGGCTCAGCGCGCGCTCGATGCCGACCCCAAGCGCTTCGATGCGCTCTTCATCCTCGGCAAGTTAAGCCCTCAACGCGATCGCGCCCTCGCGCTCTTCAAAGCGATCATCCAGCAGCGTGAGAGCGTTGGCGTGCGACTTGAGCTGGCGCGCCTCCACACCGAAAGCGGAGAGTTCGATCGCGCGCTCGCTCATCTTGAGCGCGTGCGTGAGCTCGATCCGGAGCGACCCGAAGCGTATCAACGCATCGCCCAAATCGCGAGCGTGAGGCGACGGCCCAAAGAGGAGATCGCCGCACTGGAGGAGCTCATGAGCCTCGAGCCTCATTCCGATGGGGTTGCCTTCCGCTTGATCCGCCGCCTTTTCGAAACCGGCGATCATCCGCGCCTTCTCCTCGCGGCTGAAGATGCTCGCTTCACCGCACTTTTTGATCCCCGCGTTCACCTCTATCGATTGATCGCGGCAGTCCACCTGCGCGAACGTGAGATGGTTCGTGAGGCGCTCGCCGATCTCGAAGTTCTCCCCGGTGCGATCGACGGTGAGCTTTATCGCGAGGCGCTCGAAGCGCTCGATCGCGCGGGGTACCGACCTGAGCGACAGGGACTCGAGCGGCTGTTTATGAGACCTCGCCATCGCCGTTGAATCCGCGCTCGAGCGATGAGAGCCCGAAGGCCGACGCTCCGTGCGACTGAGACGTCTCGCTTTTCGGGGGCAAGTCCATGTAGACTCCGGACGCCGCGGCGCTCAGCCAAAGACCAGGACCGAAAAGAGCGCATCCAATGAGCACGATGGACGATGCGAAGCCCCCGGAGACCGATGCGAAGAGAATGCGCCTCTCGATCCCCACGCGGATCTTTATCGGCTATGCGCTGATCATCGTCGGTTTTGTGATCGTCTCCCTCGTGAGCTTTCAGCAGCATGAGAGGACGGCCCGGCACATGCGCCTCCTCGATGAGGGCTACGTACCGCTCGTGCTTAACCTGAGCGAAGCGAAGGCGACGCAGGCGGCGTTTTCCAACTTACTCGAGCGCATTCTTTCGGAGCGGGACAACATCGCGACGCGCGCTTGGCTCAACGCTGCGCGAAAAATGCGGCCGGCAGCGCTCGATCGGGCTTTTGAAGATCTCGACCGCGCCGAGTTCATCGCGCTTCAGATGGGTGATCCCGTAAGCCTCGAGCCGCTGCGCGAGGCGCTCGATGCGATTCAGAGCGCGTACGATAAGACGGAGCCTGTTTATCAGGCGCTTTTTGATGCCCTTCGCGACCAAGACGCGGCGCGAGCGATCGACATCGCGGGCGACCTCAAGGAAGAGGAGCAGCGGATCTCCCGCCATCATCGGCGCGCCTTTCGCATTCTTCAGCGCGAGATGTCGAGTGCTGCGACCCTCGCAGCCAAGGAGGAGAAGCGCGCAGCGTGGACGCTGATCCTCCTTACCTCCTTTGCCGTCCTCTTTGCACTCGGCGTGATGTTCTACGCCTATCAACTCCTCCGCCCGCTTCGCGCGCTCCACGAACGCGTGAGCGCTGTCTCACGCGGAGAGCTCCTTCCCTCCTTTGGTCTGCCCGAACGCCAAGACGAAATCGGTCGCCTCGCGATCGAGTTCGAGCGCATGGTCGAGGCGCTCGCGGCCCGCGATATCACTTTGAGAGAGTCCGAGCGCCTTGCGGCGATTGGCCGGATGGCGGCCCATATCACGCACGAGATCCGGAACCCGCTCTCGAGTATCGGCCTCAATGTCGAGCTTCTCGGCGACGAACTTCCGGACGGCGAGAGCGAAGGCCGAGAGCTCATCGCCGCCATTCAACGAGAGCTCGAGCGGCTAAAAGGCATCACCGAGGATTATCTGAGGCTTGCCCGGACGCCGAATCCCGAGAAATCGCCGCTCGCCTTGAGCAAACTCGTCGCCGAGATCCTCGACTTTCTCAGCCTCGAGCTCGCGGGGGCTTCGGTCGCAATCGAGTGGACCGACGAGGCGCCGGACGCGCTCATCGCAGCCGATTCGGGACAGCTCCGCCAAGCGCTCGTCAACCTTCTTCGCAATGCGCGTGAGGCGATGCCGATGGGTGGAACACTCTCGCTCCACCTCAGCTCAGACACAACAGAGCTCCGCCTCACCATCGACGATGAGGGCGAGGGGATCGCGATTGAGGCGCGTGAACATCTCTTCGATCTTTTTTATACGACGCGAGAACGTGGCACTGGCCTCGGGCTCCCGCTTACGCGCCAAATCATCGAATCGCATGGTGGGCGCTTGAGCGTCGAGGCAAGGGAGCCTAAAGGTACGCGCTTCACCCTCGTCTTCCCATTGATCGAGAATGGATATGAGTAAACGACACTTGGATCGCGCGAATGACGTGATACGGCCGATCGAAATCGAGACCGGATTCATGCGGACCGCGGCGGGCTCGGTGCTTTATCGCGCAGGAGGAACGCGTGTGCTCGTGAACGCCTCTGTGGTCGACGAAGCGCCTGAATGGCTCGAAAAGGGCGGATGGCTGACCGCCGAATACCATATGCACCCCTGCGCGGGGCCTCGACGTCAAGGCGGAGCGAAGAAGCGGCGCGGGCCGGACGGAAGGGCGACGGAGATCGCGCGACTCATCGGGCGAAGCCTCCGTGCCTCAATTTTACTCGAAGAGCTTGGTCCCCGCACGATCGTTATCGATTGTGACGTCCTTGAGGCCGATGGGGGGACGCGCACGGCGTGCATCAACGCCGGGAGCGTTGCGCTCGCACTCGCGCTCGAAAAGATGCGACTTGATGGCAGGATCGGTGGCGGCGTGATGAGGGGGCTCGTCTGCGCGATCAGCGCGGGGAAGGTCGGCGATTCGCTCCTGGTCGATCTCGATTACCAAGAGGATGTCCGCGCCGAGGTCGACCTTAACGTGATCGGTCTCGCGACGGGTGAGCTGATCGAAATCCAAGGTGGCGCCGAGGGAGCACCGATTCCCCGCACGGCACTCGAGGCGTTGACCGATCTCGCATTTTCTTCGTTCTCTTCGATTGTTGACGCGCAGCGTCAGGCGTTGAGCGGGGTTTCATTCGATAAAATTGTGCGAAAAACATAGATTGAGGTTCAAATTTCAATCGCCAAAACGTTCCAAAAAGAGTTATTGTCCCGCGGATATGAAACGGCTCATCTCATCTTTCACACTTATTGGGCTCGCTGTCGCCACGACGCTGATCGCGCCAGAGACCGTGCGAGCCGAGAGCGAGGTCCCTGAGGCGCTCGCGACATCGGACGAGGCGGAGGGAAGGGACGCGGAAGCCGTCGACGCCCTCGACGCATCTCCCGCAGACGCACCCGAGGAGGCGACGTCATCCGAGACGCGCAAAGAGAAGCGGAACCGGAAAAAGGCCGAGGACCTCGCGAACGGACGCGAGCCCCTCACAAGGGTTCATGCGATCGGTGTCGGTTACAATTTCCAATGGGTGACGAGCCCGGCCACCGGTGGGATGCGCTTCCACGGGCCTGCGGTCGCATATGCGTACGACATCGGTCGTCGTGCCCGCTTTATCTTGAATGCTCGCTCGTATTTCCCCGTGGTGGCACGGATGGATAACGACAAGGGTTCCTATAGCGGGTCCGTCCGTCAGGATTATTCGCAGAGGTGGGCCTTCGATTTTACGCTCGGCGCGGGCGGGAAGATGAGGATCGGTGAGAAGGGCACGCTCATCCTAGGGGGTGGGCCCCATATCGCGATCCTCCGCCTGAACTCGGACGTGTACGTTCCGGTCGAAGCGGTCTCGATGGGTATCGCAGCCCTTGCCCGGCTCCGTTTCGATCTCGATGATCGCGATCGCTTCAAGGCCGGCGTGGATGCACAGCTCGCCGCTGATTTTCTCAACCTTCCGAGGCAAGATTCTCCCGCGGATCTCGTCTTTGTGGGGAGCGTCGTCGGCACGGTCGGCGTTCAGTTCTGATACCGAGGGATAAACATGAAAAAACGATCCATCCTTACGGCAGTTCTCGCATTGTCTCTCCTCACCGCTTGCGATGAACGCGGAATCTATCCTCTCGGCGTTGCGCGGGACCTCATCGTTCAATGCCAAAACCAAGAGACTTGGGTCCGCACGATCGACGGTGCGACCGAGCTCTTCGTCATCGGCGTTTATGATGAAAAAGCACTCGAGGATGAGGAACCGGCCGAGGTCGGCGTATGCTTCCACCACGGTACGGTCGCGCATAACAGCACGACCAAACTTCGAAGTGGCGC
>JAAZAH010000392.1 GCA_012514415.1 Sandaracinaceae bacterium | reverse complement strand
TCCCGATGCATCAAAAGATCGAAGTGAACGGCGCTGGGACGCATCCGCTCTACAGACGCCTCAAAGAGGCCGCGCCCGGCGTGCTCGGCACCGAGGCCATCAAATGGAATTTCACCAAATTTCTCGTCGATCGCGATGGGAGGCGCATCAAACGCTTCGCCCCCAAGACAACGCCCGAAGAGCTCGAGGCGGAGATCGAAGCGCTTCTCTAAACGCGCGTTCCGTAAGGACGCTTTCGGCTCAGCCGCGCCCAAGCGAGCGCGGCGTCAGTCGCCCGTCTTGATGAGGACGGCGGTGATGTTGTCGTCGCCCCCCTCTTCATTTGCGCGCCGAATCAGCGCTTTCACGCCCTCTTCGAGATCGTCTGCATGATCGAGGACGATCTCGCCGATTTGCTCGTCGCTGAGCATCCCGCTCAAGCCATCTGAGCAGAGGAGAAAGATATCGCCCGGCTCGACGTCGACGCGCGTGAGATCGATCATCACGCCCTCTTGCATGCCGAGTGCGCGCGTGATCACGTTCTTCGGAAGCTCGTCGAGCTGCTCCTGAGGCATGTTGGGCATCGCCGCGAGGTAATCGTTCACAAGGCTATGATCGCGCGTGAGGAGCGCAATCTCGTTGCCGCGAACGCGATACGCCCGGCTATCTCCCACATGAGCGACATAAGCCTTCTGCCGCGGAGGGTGGTAGAGGAGCGAGACCACCGTCGTCCCCATCCCCGCCATGTCGTAGTTCTGAACCGAGGTCTCGAAGATGCGAAGGTTGGCGAGCCGAATCCCGGCGATGAGCCGGTTCTCTTCGAGCGAGAGCGAAGGGTCGATGGCAAAGGGCCACGTCGCGTCTTCGTTTTTCGTCGACTCGAAGAACGAAGAAACGGCGTGGATGGCCATTTTTGACGCCACATCGCCCGCACGATGACCGCCCATGCCATCCGCAACGATGAAGAGACGAAACTCGGGAGCGATGCAGAAACTGTCTTCGTTATGCTCGCGCTGTAGCCCGACGTCAGAGAGTCCTGCAGCGATGAAGTTCATTCAGTTCACGGTCCCGGTTTCGGATCCTCGGTTTAGAGCATGCAAAGTTCGCGCGGCACGGCTCCAATGTCAAGTTCATGTCGCCTCCTAGGGCGTCTCATTGGCGAGCTCGACCCGATTTCGCCCCTTACCCTTGGCGCGATAGAGCGCCGCGTCGGCGGCCGCGATGAATTGCTGCCACGAAGCGATGGGGGGCGATGGAATGGCCGCGACACCCACGCTCGTCGTGAGCGGAATCCGCGTGCCCTCAAAGTCGAAACGATGGTCGGCCACGACCGTGCGAAGCCTCTCGGCGAACTCACCCGCCTGCCGAAGATCAAGTCCCCGCGCGAGAATCGCGAATTCTTCCCCGCCAATCCGCGCGAAGAGGTCTTCTCTCCGAATCGTATTCATCACGAGGAGCGCGAGCTCAGAGAGGAGATAATCGCCGGCAAGGTGTCCATACGTGTCGTTGACCCTCTTGAAAAAATCGAGGTCGAACAGAATCAGCGCGAGCTTCGCCTCTTGCCTTAGCGAGTAGGCGACCTCTTCCGCGAGTCTCGTCTCGAAAAAGCGCTTGTTGTACGCCTTTGTAAGCCCATCACGCAGCGCCGATTCAAGCATCTGCTCCTGGATCTCGCCGTCGATCTCGTTCAGCAGGGTAAAGCGCAAAACGATCGAGGCTCCAAGCCGGATCGTATCGCCGTTCTGCAGCTGCTGCACCGCAACCCGCTTCCCGTTGACGAAGGTTCCGTTCGTCGAGTCGAGATCTTGAAGGATTACGGCATCGCCCGCCGTGCGGATTCGCGCGTGACGCCGGCTGATCTGCTCATCCGGGAGGTGAAAGCTCACCGAAGCGCCGCGGCCGAGATCGCCCCCATCGCCAATGCGAAAAAGTTGCCCAGGCAGGGGTCCGGCGAGCACGCGGAGATAGGGCTGATCTGAACGCTCCTCGAGATCCTTCACGACGAGGAGACTTCGATCCCCGATGATGGTCTTTTCGTCTGCGAAATCGTCGATCGTCATCCCCGATGCCCGTTCGTACGATAATCTATTGCTTCGTCAATTGTTTCAAGTGTCATCATGGACTCAAAAGTAAGGTTATGACGCGCTGCATGAAGGTTTGTGTCGGTCCTCATCGCTCGATCCGCTCCGGGAGATTGAGCGCATAGGGATCGCTCTCACCGCTTAGATAGCGATAATGGAGCGCGTGGCCGCTCACCCGCTTCACGTACCTGCGCGTCTCTTCAAATGGGATCTTTTCAACGAAAAGATCGAGATCGGCCCCGCCAAACGACTCGAGCCAGCGCCGCACGCGGCCGGGACCCGCGTTGTACCCAGCAGCCATCAACACCAGATTGCCACCATAGCGAGACGCGAGGCGTGTCATCATCATGATGCCAAGCGTGAGGTTGGTCTCCGCATCAAAGAGCTTCGAGCGATCGTAATTCTTCATCCCTCGCTCCTTGGCGAGCTCAGCGGCTGTGGCGGGCATCAGCTGGAGCAACCCGCGTGCCCCGGCACGGCTCACGGCGCGCGCATCATAACCGCTCTCCTGCCTCATCGTCGCGTAAATCCACTCCATGGGAACCCCATTCGATCGACGAAGTTCGCGCTCGATAATCGATTGGTGAGGACGAGGATACGCCGCATCAAAGACAAATCGCGTGGAGGGCTCGAGCTTTGAGCGTAGCGCAGGATCGGCCCGCGCGACGAGGAACCCGGCGCGCGCATCGCGGCGCTTCAAGTAAAAGGCGATGCGAAGGCGCCGATCGTCCGGCAAGGTTTCGCGGTGAATGCGCTCGGCATCACCGATGAGTCCAAGTTCTCGGTAAAAACGCGCCGCCTCGGGCTCCGGTCGAGTGGGCGGAGGGTCGCCCTCGGGAACCGGAAGAGAGAGAAGCGCATCGAGCGCGACGGTCTCTCCGAGTTCGAGAAGCCGGCGCCTCGCTAAAAACCCATAATAATCGAGCGGATAGCTGTCGAGCAGCTCTTGATAGAGCGCCTTCGCCGCGCGGAGATTGCGCGCCCCCTTCATCTTTTCGAGGCTCCGCGCCTGCCAATACATCCCGGCGAGACGATCTTCGCGATGGGGCGCGTTCTCTCTCAAAGCCGTGAAATACTCATACGCCAGCGTCTCCTGATTGCGCTCGAAAGCGTCGATGCCGAGCGCGAGACGCGCCCGCTGAGATTCACGAATGAGACGTCCCGCAGCAGGACTTCGGAGGAATCGGCGCATCACATTCCTCCCCGCGCCGCCCGCCTCGAGCGCGAGCTCGGCGACGAGCCAAGAGGCCAGATCCCCCTCAGGGGTATTCTGCGCAGTCCGCGCCACCTGCTGAAGCGCCCTCGTCCCCGGCCCGTGCTGACCCGAGCGATAGAGCGCGCGCGCGGCGAGCAGTCGATCCTTTCGCGCCTCGCTCCCAGACCCTCGCCCCGTCTGGCGAAGGCGGACGGCAGCTTCTTTGTATTTCTTCTGCTCGAAAAAGAGCCGACCTTCGAGGCGCCTTCCCTCGAGCGAGCGCCGATCCGCCTGGGGCAGCGCCGCGAACGCTTGCTCAGCTTCTTTGAGTCTCCTCTGGACCATGAGCCGAGAGACACGCGCGAGACGCTGCTCGCGCTTGATGGCCGCGCGACCCCCAGGGATGGACGCGAGCGCTTCGCGGACCGCTCTCTCTTTTTCGGGAAATTCGATGAAGGCGAAAATGAGCTCGTCGATGGCCGCGCCGTGGCGCTTCAGCGCCGCAGCCGCCTCGGCCCGCGCCATGCGCGTCTCAAACGTATCGGGAAGCTGACGCGAAAGCCGAAGATAGAGCCGATGCCGTCCGAGTTTTTGTGCGCAGCCGGCAGCTTTCGCACGCGCGGCCCCCCGCCTCTCATGCTTTCTTTCGGCCGCGCGCTCCAAAAGAGGGAGCGCGTCCTTACAGCGATCGAGACGCTCGTAGAGAAGCGCCCGATGATAATCCACGTCCTCCCGCACCGCTTCCGGCAGCTCTTTCGTGGCCGGAAGGACGGCGAGCGCTTCTTCATACTCGCCTATCCGGTCAAAAAGCCGCGAGGTCAAAAAGCGGATCTCCGGCCGCTCGCGGAATTCCGCACTACAGGTCGTCAGATAAAGCAGCGCCGCCTCATCGCGCGAGCCCCGGACGAGCGCCTCGAGGTGGTGCATCGAGTCGGGAGGATCGGCGGAAGCAAGCGAGACGGGACCGGCCACAAGGAGCGCGACCAGCACAAGAAGAGACCGCATTCCTAAATCATAAGGAAGATGCGGGCAAAAGCGCATCTTCCTGCTACCCTTTTCGGCCATGCGCTCGCTCTCGGTCGCCTCGATTGTTTTGACACTCACCGCCGTATCCCTCGTCGGCTGCGCGCCCGAGATTGGCGACGACTGTCGCACCTCGATCAACTGCTCCATCAATGGCGACAGATTCTGCGACCGCGCACAGCCCGACGGCTATTGCACGGTGCGCGGCTGCGATCCGGACACCTGCCCCGACGATGCGCTCTGCATCGAATGGCGCTTCGCCCCTCCCCGCGGCACCGACTCCTATTGCATGAAATCCTGCTCTCGCGATAGGGATTGTCGGGATGGCTATTGGTGCGTCCTCCCCGAAGACATCGACGATCTCTGGGCCTTCGTCCCGGGAACCGCGCCTGGGACACCGATCGCGCGCCTCCTCGATCTCGAAGAGGCCTCGCAGGGCCGCGGCTTTTGCGCGTCACTCGAGGAGTAGCGCCCGGGCGAGCGTGAAGAAGCCATGAGCGCGCGATACATCCTCGGGAGACTTCTCCGCGCACTCCTCACGCTTCTCTTCGTCATCACGTTCGTCTTCGGCATCGTCCACTTCGTCCCGGGCGATCCGGTCGACACCATTCTCTCCGATCAAGCGAGCTTCGAAGAGCGCGAAGCCATGCGGCGAGCGCTTCACCTCGACGAGAGCCTGCCCCAACAATACGCGCGCTTTCTGAGCTCGATCGCGGATGGGACCCTGGGCTATAGCTTCCGCCGAAGCGGCGTGACCGTGGCCTCGATGATCGCCGATGTGATGCCTTCGACGGTGATCCTCACGCTGTCGAGTCTGCTGCTTGCGTGGGCGATCGCGCTTCCCCTGGGCGCGATCGCCGCGACGCTCCGCGGAAGCCTCGCCGATCGCCTCGCGATGGCTTTCGCCGCCCTTGGCCTCGCTATCCCAAATATCTGGCTGGGGCCGCTCCTCATCCTCGTTTTCGCCGTGAACCTCCGTTTTCTGCCCATCCCCGGAGACGATTCGAGCGGCTTTCTCGGCCTGATCTTGCCCTCCATCACCCTTGGGACCTCGCTCGCCGCGATCCTCACGCGGCAGATTCGGGGAAGCCTCGGCGATGTCCTTGGCGAGCTCTACATCGTCGCCGCTCGAGCGCGCGGGCTCGGACGGCTCACGATCCTTGTGAAACACGCGCTTAGAAACGCCCTGCTCCCTGTGATGACGCTCGGCGCGGCGCAGCTCGGCGCGCTTCTCTCGGGCGCCATCGTTGCCGAAAAAATCTTCGAGCGCGACGGCCTCGGGACGCTTTTCCTCGAAGCCTTCTTCGCGCGCGATCTCCCTGTGGTCCAAGGCACGGTGCTCCTCATCGCTTCGATCTACATCGGAGTGAACCTCCTACTCGACCTGGCGTATGGCCTTGTTGACCGACGAGCGAGCGTGGCGAGATGAAGCGGCCTGTCGTTTCGCTGAGCATCGTCTTCGCCTTCTTCTTCTGCGCGATCTTTGGTCCCTCGCTCGCGATGGATCCGCCCGGCTTCCTCCATCTCGACGCGCCGTATGAGCCGCCATTTGGCCGCTTCCCTCTCGGCACCGGCGACAACGGCATCGATCTCCTAAGCGCCCTCCTCCACGGCGCACGACTCGCGGCCGTCGTCGGTGTCGCCGTCGTGTCCATCTCGCTTGGTATCGGCGCCCTCATCGGCGTCGCAGCCGGCTACTACGGGGGAAAAGTCGATCAACTCCTCATGGGTCTTGCCGACTTCTTACAAGCCATCCCCGCGATCGTCCTCAATATCGCCCTTCTCGCTGTCATCGCGGAGCCCGGCCTCGCGCACCTCATCTTCGCGCTCTCGGTCAATGGCTGGGTGCTCTATGCCCGCGTCGCGCGCGCCTCGACGCTCTCGCTCCGCCAAGCGGATTTTGTGCAGGCCGCCAAAGCGCTCGGCTTTAGCGACGCACGCATTTTAGGAAAACATCTCCTCCCCAACATCGCCGGGCCCCTCATCATTCAGGCGACGAGCGGCTTCGGCTTCACCATCCTCGCCGAGAGCACGCTCAGCTTCCTCGGACTCGGCCCCGGCAAAGAGACCTCTTGGGGCGCGCTTCTCGATCAAGGAAGTGCCGTTCTCTTAAGGTTCCCTCATGTCGCGCTTGTGAGCGGAGCCGCCATTGCCCTCACCGTCCTCGGCTTCAACCTCACGGGAGATTATCTACGCGATCGGCTGGATCCCAAGGCGGGGCGGGGAGCGTAGAACGGAGCAAGACGCGCCGCTTGAGCGCGGACTTCGAGGCGCGAGATGAACGTCAATTGGAATTGACCATCGTGGGACCTGGGCCGGTAAGATCGTCAAGCTGGCTTGACGAACTGGAGCACGTCGTTGTCTCTCCGCAGATCAAGTCAAGTGAAATTGACTTTCTCACACCGGCTGC
>JAAZAH010000005.1 GCA_012514415.1 Sandaracinaceae bacterium | reverse complement strand
GCCAAGGTCTCGCTGAGCCGCCTCTGTCGGGGGGCGCCGGGCTCATCGACCTGCTCTGAGAAGCGCTCATCAAAACGGCTTGATAGCAGCGCGCGCCGAGTCGCCCCGCGCGCGAGCGTCGCGACGATGAAGGCGATTCCCAACAAAACAAGCGCACCAAGGAGCTGAGGCAAGAAGGCGAAGACGCGCTCTAGCAGCCCTTGGGCGGGCGCCCCCATCCCCGCAACCCCAGCCGCCTCGACGACGCCGATGAAGACAAAGAGCAAACCACCAAAGAAGACGAGCCTTCCGCCCGCCTTCGCGACGCTCACCCTGGGCCGGCCTTCGTAATCGAGCTGTTCGCCCGGCGGCATCGAGCGGGCGAGCCGTTCATCGAGCCCCATTCGCGTGAGAACCCCTTCGGTCAATCTCCCAAGGAGCCATGCGGCGAACCCGCCGACGAATAAAATCAATAGGGTGACCAAGAGCTGCGGGAGCATCGCCCCGAGGTTGGTCGCCATGGCATCGAATTCTTCCCTCATTCGCTTCCCCCGTAAAAATCCCTCCCTTTCATGCTGAGGGCAGATGGATGGAGCGAAAATCCCCAAGCGGGCGAGGGCGACGCTTCATCTTGGGACGCTCCAAGGCATTTTGTTCACCAATTTGAGCTCCGACGACGCACCCCGGATGCGCTTCGCGTTCAAATCGCGCGATCCCCCTAGCCGAAGCGCTCACCTTATGCTTTTCTGCTTTTCATGCTGGAGAAGCTCATCTCGTGGATTCAGAAAAAGGAACGCGAAGGCGTCTCGAAGGATCAGGTAGAAGCAGCCGCGGATCTTCTCGTCTGGGTGATGTATGCCGATGGTCATATCGCGAGCGCCGAGACTGAGACGATTGACGCTGAGCTTCGCCGCCTCGGCTGGACCTCACCCTTTGCCATGGATCTCTACCTCCAAGGCGCCACGGCGCGCGCACGGCGCGCGCTCGAGGATCCCTCGTTCGCCGAGACCTATCTTTCGCGGGCCTCCGAGCGGCTCGGCACAAATGAGATGAGGCAGCGCGTACTGGATGCCTGCGCCGATCTCGCCGCCGCCGATGGGGACTCATCCGCCGCCGAATCGCGCTTACTGGACAAGCTCCAAGAGGCGTTCAAACTCTAAATCATGGCGCGCGCGCGGATCCTCGTCGTCGATGATGAAAAGAATATCCTGACGAGCCTCTCCCGCGCGCTTCGCGTCGAGGATTTCGAGGTCGACGTCGCGGGCAATGCAAAGCTCGCGCTCGAGAAGCTCGCGGTACGTAGCTACGATGCCGCAATCGTCGATGTGATGATGCCGGGGCTATCGGGCCTTGAGCTGCTCAAAGCCATCCGCGAAGAGGGGAAGGAGATGCCCGTCCTCGTGATGAGCGGTCATGGCTCGATCGAAACGGCCGTCGAGGCCACACGCCTCGGGGCCCATGACTTCCTCGAAAAACCGATCGGCACCGAGCGGCTCCTACTCAGCCTCGAGCGATGCCTCGATTTCAAGCGCCTCGAGGCCGAAAACGAAGAGCTCCGTCGCCGCGCCTTCGCCATGGATGAGCTCCTTGGCGAGTCCGCCGCGATGCGTGAACTGCGCGCGAAGATCGAGCTCGCCGCGGGCGCAAAGGCGGCGGTCCTCATCGTGGGGGAGCGCGGAACCGGAAAAGAGCTCGTCGCCCGCGCCATTCACCGCTCAAGCCCCCGGGCCGAAAGGAACCTCGAAAAGCTCAACTGCGCCGCTGTCCCTTCGGAGCTCATCGAGAGCGAGCTCTTTGGGCACGAAGCCGGTGCCTTTACCGGCGCCACCAAACAGCGGCTCGGCAAATTCGAGCGCGCCCATCGGGGGACTCTCTTTCTCGATGAGATCGGCGATATGCCCCTCCCGATGCAGGCCAAACTCCTCCGCGTACTCCAAGAGGGCGAGATCGAGCGCGTCGGCGGCTCATCCGTCATTCCGATCGACGTGCGCGTCGTCTCGGCCACCAATCGCGACCTCGGCGAAGCCATCCGCGACAACGAGTTTCGAGCGGATCTTTTCGACCGGCTGAACGTCCTTCCGATCCGCGTCCCGCCTCTTCGCGAGCGCCGCGAGGACGTCCCGCTCCTTGCCGAGCATTTTCTAAAGGAGGCTTGCCTCAACAACGATCGCCCGCTCAAGAGCTTCACCCCGAAGGCGCTCGAAAGGCTCGGCGAGTACGATTTTCCCGGCAACGTGCGCGAGCTCCGAAACCTCATTGAAAGGCTCGTCATCCTCACGCCCTCGGCCACGATCGGCGAGCGGGAACTCGAGTCCTTCGGTCAGCTTGGCGGGGGCTCGGGGGGCGCGGCGATCTATCGCCCCGGCGTCCCGCTACGCGAGCTCATCGAGGAGGTCGAGCGCGAACTCATCCACCGCGCCATCGAGCATCACCAAGGCAACATCACGCACGCTGCGGCCGATCTCGGCCTCGAGCGCAGCCATCTCTACAAAAAAATGCGCGCGCTCGGCATCCGAAGGTGAGGCCCAGCGCACGGGCCCCGCTCAGTTGAGAAGCGCAGGCTCCTCTTTCTTTCGTTTCGCCCCAAAGATTGCGCGGAAATTTTCCCGGAATTCGGGCGTCGTGACCTGAGCCGGTCCGCCGCCCGCAGTCGCCGGGGCCTCATAAAGGGTCTCCACCTCGTAGAGGCGCCCGCTCTCATCGTAAGGCTTCAGCTGCAGGAGCTCGCCGTGGATGGGCTTTCCCTCTTCGGCGCGTTGGATTTGACCTAGCGAGATCTCGTCGCCCCGCTTTCGGATCACATTGAGCGACGACCCATCCGGTGCGCCGCTGTGGATGAAGACGAGATCGTTTGCTGCTTGTTTCGGGTCTCTCTTCGGCTTCACCTTCTGAGGTTAAGCACGCCTTCCACAAATTGCTACGCCTCGGCATTCGAGGAATGGGCATGATGGGGCATGACGTCGGCGAGAAGGTATGCAATTCTCTCACTATGATCGCATACCGCCCGCTCATAAATGAGAAGGTGAGGGCCCGCGTCGAGCGCCTCGAGCTCCCCTTTGGTGAGCATGGCATCGATCCTTATGGCGCCGGAAAAGAAGAGCTCGCCTTCGGCTTTTCTATCATCGAAATTCTTTATAAATACTACTTTTGGGTCGAGTCGCGGGGGCTCGAAAATATCCCCGCCCGCGGCCGCGTCATGCTGGTCGGCAACCATAGCGGTGGAATCGCGATCGACGGGCTCATGGTCCTCGCGACCTGCTTTTTTGAGCTCGAACCGCCGCGTCTCGCACAGAGCATGGTCGATAAGTTCTTGGTGAAAATTCCGACCTTTGGCGCACTCTCTACGCGGATGGGACAATTTCCCGGCCTTCCTGAGCACGCAAGCCGCCTTCTCGAAGATGAGCGCATGCTTCTCGTCTTCCCGGAAGGCGCGCGCGGAACGGCGAAACTCGCCCACGAAGCCGATGAGCTCGTCCGATTCGGCAGCGGGTTCATGCGCCTTGCACTCGAGACGAAAACGCCGATTGTGCCCTTTGGATTTGTCGGCGCGGGCGAGGCGCTCCCCACCGTCGCAAACCTCTATCAGCTTGGACGCCTACTCGGCGTACCTTACCTCCCCATCACGCGCTATCTTCTCCCCATTCCCAAACCGACCATCTTCCAGCTCGGCTTTGGTGAGCCCATACGATTCGAAGGGACGGGACGTGAAAGCGAAGATGAGCTCGAACCCATGGTGGAAGAGGTCAAATCCGCCATCCGAGAGCTTATTCGAGAGGGTCGTGCGATCCGCGAGGCAAAACAGGATGAGGAAGGCGAAAGCTGAAGGGAGCGAACCAAGAGACCGATGAAAATTCTAATCACTGGCATCTCAGGCAAGCTCGGCCAGCGAGCCGCGTCGAAATTTGCATCGCGGGGGGATGAGGTCATCGGCATCGATCGCCGGCCGTGGGCCGAAGCTCCTCCTGGCGTCGAAGTCCATCAAACCGACATCCGAAAGCGGGCCGCCGAGGATGTTTTCCGCGCGTTCGAGCCCGAGGTCGTCGTTCATATGGCGACCGTGACTCATATTTCGCAGCAGAGTGAGGATCGCTACCGCATCAATCTCCAGGGCACGCGCGCGATCGTCGACCATTGTCATCGATACGGCGTCAAGCAGCTCATCTTTGTCGGGAGACATACCTATTACGGGGCAGCTCCCGATTCGCCCCTCTACCATAGCGAGGACGAGCCGCCGCTTGGCATCCACTCCTTTCCCGAGCTTGCCGATCTCGTCGCGGCCGATCTCTATGCGGGCTCGGCGCTCTGGCGCTTTCCGCAGATCGACACCGCCGTGCTCCGCATCGTGTATACGCTTGGGCCCGGACGGCACGGAACGCTTGCAAACTATCTTCGTGGGCCGCGCGTTCCAACGGTGCTCGGCTTCGATCCGCTCTTTCAGTTCATGCATGAATTCGATGTCGCAAACGCGATCGCCGCGGCGGTGGACGCGAAGATCCGAGGCGTGTACAACGTCGCCGGGCCCGCGCCGATGCCGCTTTCCGCGATCATCCGCGAGGCAGGGCGGCAGCCGATGCCCGTTCCGGACGCGATGATGCACATCACGCTCGGGCGGTTTGGGATGCCCTTCCTCCCGAAGGGCGCGATCGATCACCTCAAATATCCAATCGTCGTCGACGCCTCCGCGTTCAAGAGAGCCACGGGCTTTCAGCATAGCTACGATGAGAGCGAGACGATCCGCGCGTTCGTCGAGGCCGAGTGAGCCGGATCGAGAAGGAAAGCGAGCGCAAAAAAGGGGAGCTTATCCAAGACGAGCTCACGGACGATGCGCTCACGGGGAAATTCCGCGTCTATCAGCGGCGACGTGGGCATCGATTTTCGCTGGACGATCTCCTCGTCGCCGCCATCGCACTCGAAACCCGGCCCGATGCAAAAAGGATTCTCGATCTCGGCTCGGGGATCGGTTCGGTGCCGTTGATGGTCGCAGCAATCAACCAAGGGGCGGCGATCGTCTGCGTCGAGGCGCAAGAGGTGAGCTACCGACTGCTCGTGCGCAACATCGAACGCAACGATCTCGGCGATAGACTCGGGACAATCCTTGGCGATTTCCGTCATGTG
>JAAZAH010000391.1 GCA_012514415.1 Sandaracinaceae bacterium | reverse complement strand
CTTTGTTTTGAGATCGTCGAGGATGGTTCGGAGCGACGACTGGACGAGCAGCGCCCCTCCTTTGGCCTCGGCGGCACGCGCGGCGTCTCGATGAAGCCGCTCCGCGCGCGTCCGGGTCACCTGAACACCAAAGAAGAGCGTGGCGGTGTCTTCGATTTGATGTGCCTCATCAAAGATGACGGTCTCGTAGTCCGGAATGATGCCGGTGCCGGCCCGCCCGAGTCGCATCGCGAGATCCGCGAAGAAGAGGTGATGGTTGACGATGATGAGCTCGCTTTCTTCCGCGCGCCGCCGCATCCGGGTGATATAACAATCTTCGTGAAACGAGCAGCGAGGTCCGATCCGCGTCTCGGTGCTGCTCGCGACGTGTCCCCAGACGGGATCGTCTTCGGGAAGCTCGCGAAGCTCGGCGCGGTCACCCGTTTGCGTCTCACCCATGAAGCGCTCGATGAGCGGGAGCTTTTTTTTGATGGCCGGCTCTTCCGCGCGCGCGCTCTTGAGAAGCTCATCGGTTCGGCGCAGGCAGAGATAGTTGGTCAGCCCCTTCATCACGGTGGCGCGGATGGGTCGGCCGAGCGCACGTTCGAGCAGCGGAAGATCTTTTTCGAAGATCTGATCCTGAAGGTTCCGTGTGCCTGTCGAGACGATGACGCGATCGCCCGTAAGGAGCGCGGGAAGGAGGTAGGCCATCGTCTTGCCCGTTCCCGTCCCCGCCTCGACGACGAGTTTTCCGCCGCGAACGAGCACATCATGTACCGCTTCGGCCATCGCGACCTGGCTCTCGCGATGCTCGTATCCCTCGAGCAGCTCGGAAAAGCGCCCGTTGGGTCCGAGAAAATTTTCGATGATCGAGCTCAAGGGAAGAGAGGATAGCACCGGAAGGCATCCACCAAGAGGCGAATGCGCCGACGCGCGAAAACGCACTTCATTGCGCGCAGAAGCGCTCTGTGCACAAAGCAAGCGGCGATCGCAGGCGCGGCCTTCGTCTCTTCTCTCCCTTTCCGAAGCCCACCAGCTTCCGAAAGCGTACTCGGGCTCGGCTTGGGTCGCCCGCGTTGTGCTCCTCGTCCGATCTTTGGGGACTCAATCGGACTTTTCGGCCGTATCAACCTTTGAGTCGGAGAAGGCGGGGGGCTTTGCCAGCAACCAATAGGCGCCGGCGACGAGGATGGCGATGAGGCTTGCGATGGCGACGATGCGCCCTGCTCCGCGACCCTCGGTCTCGTCGCTCTCAATCGGTGCGGATTGGGCGTCGAATTTCGTGGTGGCGTCGTCTTCTCCGGGCTCGTCCTGCGCCTCGCGTGCGGGCGCCGGCTCGTGCGCTTCGGCATCCGGCGCGATCGGCATTTCATCGAAGGCGCCGCGTTCTTTTCCACGCTTTTCGATCAGCGCTTCAAGGAGCGCGCGGCTCGCATCGTCCATCTTGACGAATTTGATCCCCATGCCCGTCGGCGCGCCTTCGCCGGCGGCTTCTGGAGGGCGATTCCAGACGACGCGTCCGACCCCGGAGATGATCGAAGTTTCGTCACTGAGCTGCACCTCGAACTTTAAAAGTGTCCCGATGGCGAGCGGCTCGTCCGACTTGATGAAGATGCCGCCCAGAGAAAGATCGCCACTCTCTCTCTCCGCAAATTCATCCACTGAGGCGCTCTTATAACGAAGCTTCAGCTCAATGGGCTCTCGGGGATCTCTTCTCGTCTCATTCATCGTTTTTCCTCAGCCGAGGGGGATCGTACCGAATGATTCCGCCTGATTTCCAATATTTCGCTAAAATCACGAAGACAGAGCGAATCAAAGGGAAGTTGATGCATTGTCGAGAATGTGCGGGCGATCCTTTTTCGCTGACGCCCTCGGCGAAGACGAGTCGCGACGAATGCCCGGCTCACGATGAATCGAAGGCGCGTCCAAGGAGGCCTGACTTTCGCTGGGCCTGTTGATTTGTCCGCGACTCGTTCATAGAGTGCAGCTAAGATTTTTTCGCCAAAGCGAAAAGTCGCGCCGGGTAAAAATCGCCTAGCTACGCGCTGGCTTCCTCAACACCTCCGGTCTTTTCGAGAAATTTTGCGTTCCCTACTCCTCAACGAGCGATTCGTCTTCGGGCTGATCGGCCTCAACGCCCTCATTCTCTTCACACTCGGATTTCCGCAAATCAGTCCCGAGCTTCGGAACGCGCTTCTCTGGCTCGACGATCTCATCACGATCTGTTTCATCGCCGAGGCCGGGCTTAAGATCCGACGTGATTCGATTCGTGGCTATTTGGGGGATGCTTGGAATCGCTTCGATTTCCTTATCGTCATCCTCTCACTGCCCTCGCTCGTCGATGTCTTTGTCCCGAGCGATCTCAATCAATATAGCGTCTTCATCCTATTGAGGATGGCGCGCGCGATGAAGCTGATCCGCACGCTGCGTTTTTTGCCGGACATCGATCGGACGCTTGAGGGCATTGCGCGGGCCGTCCGCGCATCCTTCCTCATCGTGATCACGTTTTTGCTCGGCCTCTTCATCGCGGCGGTTGTAAGCCAACGCCTCTTTGCGGATGCGGATCCGGCCCATTACGGCGATCCGATCCTCGCGCTCTACTCCACCTTTAAGATCTTTACCGTGGAGGGTTGGTTCGAGATTCCGGATCAGCTCGTCGAAAACCTGCCGCCACTTGCCGCGTTTTTTGCGCGTGGGTATTTCATCTCCCTTTTGATGGTCGGGGGAATCTTCGGACTTTCGCTTGTGAACTCGATCTTCGTGGATGCGATGGTCGCAGACAATAACGACGAGCTCGAAGCGAAGATCGACGCGCTCACCGAGGAGATTCGGGCCCTCCAATGCGCCCTCGCGCGCACAATTGGCGAGTCAAACGAGGGCGAATCTCAACTGCGAGGCGAAGATGTCGGCGGCTCAATTGGGGAGGCGGCTGGGGATCGCAGCGGCTGAATCGCCCGCTTCTTTCGGGCGAAGGATAAGGGCGAGCAGGCTGAGTCCGCCCGCGACAACGAGATAATATCCGACCGAAGCGATGCCGTATTTTCCGGCGAGGTATGTCGCGATATAGGGAGCGAACGAGGCGCCGAAGATGCCCGCGAGGTTGAAGGTGAGCGAGGCGCCGGTATAGCGCACGGCCGTCGGGAAGAGCTCAGCGAGCTCGGTGCCGATCGGCCCGTAGGTGAGGCCCATCAGCGCGAGTCCCAGGGCGAGGAAGAAGAGAGTGCTCCCGACCGAGCCGCCGCTGAAAAGCATTTCAAACGAAAATCCAAACGCCATGATGAGCGCCGTGGCGATGAGAAGCATCATTCTGCGACCGTGTCGATCGGCAATCACGGCCGAGATGGGAATCGTCAGGGCGAAAAACAGCACGCCGATGATCTGATAGACGAGAAAATCGTGGCGTGAATAGCCCAGGACCGTGGTCCCGTGATTCAAGGAAAAGACGGTCATCAGGTAGAAGAGCACGAAGGTCGCAAGTGCCGCCGTCGTCCCGATGAAGAGCCGCCATGGGTGCTCGGTGAGCACGCTCATCGCGGGGATGGCCTTGCGCTCGTTGCGCTCGAGCGCCTTTTGGAAATCGGGCGTTTCATGGATGTTGAGGCGAACCCAAAGGCCGATGAAAACGAGCAGGGCACTTGCGATGAAGGGGATACGCCAAGCAAAACCAAAGAGCTGAGCCTCATCGAAGAAGAGGTCGATCAGGATGAAGGTGCCCGTCGCAAGGATGAAGCCGAGCGGTGCGCCGAGCTGGGGGAACATCCCGTACCAAGCGCGCTTGCCGGGCGGTGCGTTTTCAGTGGCGAGGAGGACCGCGCCGCCCCATTCGCCGCCGAGGCCAAGCCCCTGCCCAAAGCGGCAGAGCGCGAGAAGGATGGGGGCGGCGATGCCGATCGTCGCATAGGTGGGAAGGAGGCCGATCACGACGGTCGAGATGCCCATCGTGAGAAGCGCCGCGACCAGCGTGACTTTGCGACCGAGGCGATCGCCGAAATGCCCGAAGAGCGCCGATCCGATGGGGCGCGCGAGGAAGGCGAGGGCGAAGGTCGCGAGCGACTGGAGGACGGCGGCGCCTGCCTCGGATTCCGGGAAGAAGAGGGACGGGAAGACGAGGACCGCTGCGGTCGCGTAGATATAGAAATCGAAGAACTCGATGGTCGTGCCGACGAGGCTCGCGAACAGAACGCGGCGTCGGTAGGCCGGAGTGGTTTGGATGCTGGGGGATTGGGGCATGACGAGCTTGGGGTATCACGCGTGCGAGCGGGATGCCGAGCGATTCGCATTCACAACAGGGGTTGCGCTCTGCGTGGCTATTTTTTATCAGGGCCGAACGCTACGCTCAAAAGGATTGCGCACGATTTCGACTCTCCGCGTGCAATCTCTCAAAGTTCGCGACGTCGAGGGGGCGCCCTTCGTGCGAACTTGGATTGTTCGAACGATAGATCCCGATGAACTCATTCGCAGAGCGCGATTTTTCAGCCGCCTTCTCAAAACCTTCTCCGCTATCGGAGCTCGATCCGGAACGTGTCCGTATGCGTCTCGAGCGTTCGCTTCTTAAGCGATACGTCGAAGACCCCGGCGCTCTTCGATGGCTGAATCCGCCAGACGCTTCGAAAGTCCGCCGGCATCTCATGGCGCGCTCCCTTCGCATCACCGAATCGATGGCGAAGAACATCTATGAGCGTGCGAGAGAAGCGGCTGAGGTTTTGGGTGTCTCGAAAGAGATCGAGATCTATCAGAGCTCAGGGCCCGAAAACGCGCAAATCCATTTGGTCGATTCGCCCGTCCTTTTGGAGCTTCAGGGACGACTTCTTCCGCTTTTGGATGATGGCGCGGCGCTTGCCCTTTTTGGTCATGAGCTCGGTCATTATCTCGCACATGGGCCATCGCAGCATGCGGGAGTGGTGGCTTATGTCGCGCGCCAAATCGTTCAAACGGGCCGAAGTGCGGAGCCGATTTATCGCGAGGCCCAGCTCCATTGCCTTGTGACGGAGCTGACGGCCGACCGCTTTGCGCTTCTAGCGTGCCAGGATCTGAACGCCGCTCTTCGGCTTGAGATGGTGGCCGCAACCGGGCTTGCGGCCGATATGCTCACCTTGGATACGGAGGCCTATCTCGCGCAATGCCACAGCCTCTGTGAGGGACTACTCGCCGAAGGCGAGGGCGCGCTCGGTTCGACGCATCCCGAGCATAGCGTGAGGGCTTATGCGTTATCGCTTTTCAGCGAGACCGATCTCTATCGCGAGCTCACCGGCAAAGGTCCTGGAAGTCGCACGCTCGATGAGGTCGATGCGATCCTTGAGGCGCTCTTGGGAGCGACAGAATCCGATGGCGATCCTTCCCTTCGCGAGGAGCCTCCACGCGAGCTTCATGAATGTGCGCTTGCGGGAACCGCGCTCGTCGCTCTCGCGGATGGCGAGCTTGCCGAAGAAGAGACGGGGACCATCGAGAGGATCTTCGCGCCTCTCATCCCGGAGTGGACGGATTATCTCGATGAGGAAGTCGCCCGCGAGCGATTCATCGAAACCGCGCCCCTCATCATCCACGGCGGTTACCTCCTCAAGCGATCGCTCTTTCAGCTTCTATTCCACGTGATGATCTCCGATCGGGCGATCGAACGTGCGGAGCTCCAAATGATCGTCGCGCTCGGTGATGCCCTTGGAGCGGGCGGTTTTTACCGAAGATGGCTCGATGAAGGCCTCCGAGCCATCGGACAAACTATCGATCCGCGCGATTTCGAGAGCGATGAGCCTCCGCTGCCAGTCGATCCAAAGCGCGTCAAAGAGGCCCTTCAGGCGTTCATTTCATGCGTCCAGCGGCGCGGTCATGGGCATGCGACGGCGCGTCGCCTCCTTCGCTTGATGGGTCTTTCCGAAGACGTCGAATCGCTCAAGGAGGCCAAAAAAAACCTCGCGCGCGCGATGCACGAAGCCCAAATCCGCTTCGAGCCAAGCCTTGACGAGATCGAATCCGGAGGCGCGGAGGAGCTGGACGCGCCCATCGTCTTCACGCATCAGCAAAAAGCG
>JAAZAH010000390.1 GCA_012514415.1 Sandaracinaceae bacterium | reverse complement strand
CACGGCGCGGAGTTTCGTCATCGAAGTTCTCGTCTCGATATGGTCGCGATCAGCGGTTTGCGAGGTGTGTGGAGCGCTCCTGAATCAGGCGCCGCCGGGGCCGCGCCCTTTCGCAAGATGCGTGACGGCCTCGCCGAGGCCGCGGAGCGTAAGAGGATACATCGGGAAGACGCGCCGGACATGTTCGATGGTATTGCCCGTCCAAAACCGTTCGGGTTCCGGATTGAGCCACGCGGTGCGCTCGAAATGATCGGCAAGCATCATCAGCCACCGGATGCCTTCGATGCCGCGATCGTCGCCGAGATCGAGCGAGCCACCGGCGGCGTAGAGCTCATAGGGTGCCATCAGAGCGTCGCCGACCATGATGAGCTTATAATGCCGGCCGCATTCATGAAGGAGATCGCGGACGCGGACGGGCTTATCAAAGCGCTCCGTCTCGTAGACATGCCCGTAGACGCAGTTATGAAAATAATAGGTGCGGAGCTCGCGGAAATGGCTTGCTCGCTTGGCCGCGGAGAAGAGCCTTGAGCAGAGCATCGAATGCGGATCCATCGAGCCGCCGATATCCATCATCAGGATGACGCGCGTATTGCTCCGCCTCGGCGGACGCGTCACCACTTCGATCTCGCCGGCATTGGCGGCGGTCGCGTCGATGGTCGCCTCGAGATCAAGCTCGTCCTCCGCGCCCTCGCGGATGAACGCGCGGAGCTTCCGGAGTGCGACCTCGATCTGACGCGTATCAAGCGTGAGATCGTCCCGGAGCCCGCGATAAAGCCGGGCGTCGGCGACTTTAACCGCTCCACGACCTCCACCGGGGCCGCCGACACGAATCCCCTTTGGCGCCTGGCCCGAATGCCCAAAAGGGCTCGTGCCGCCGGTGCCGATCCATTTATTTCCGCCGTCGTGCCGTTCGGTCTGCTCATTGAGCCGCTCTTCAAAGAGTCGCTTCAACTCTTCGAGATCGAGCGATTCAATGAGCGCGCGCTCTTCCTCGCTGAGCCCTCTTTGCTGCTCCTTCGCCTCTTTCAGCCACTCGAGCAGCTCGTCCTTCAGCTTCTTCGCGCGGATCTCGACTCCGCGGAAATACTTCGCAAAGGCGAGGTCGAAATCGTCGTAATGCGCGACGTCATGAATCATCGTCGCGCGGGCGATATAATAAAAACCGTCGAGGGAGGATTCGTGGAGGCCGGCTTCAAGCGCTTTGGCGAGCGTGAGCACTTCCTGTGTGCCTACCGGAATATCGCGCGCTCTCAGCTCGTAGAGGAAGGGGACGATCATCCTAAAGCCTCAACTCCTCCACCTTCGGCCGCCCGCAATCTGATCGGCAAATGCGACGAGATCCTGCTCCTTTTTGAGAAGCGCGCCGAGGAAGGGGAGGTTCTCCTCAAGGGTAACGTTTTTGATGCCCGTCTTCTGGAGGATCGCGATCCAATCGATGAGCTCGCTCGTGCTCGGCCGCTTCCGGAGGCGCGTCATGTTGCGAAGCTCGTAGAAGACTTGGACGGCTTGATCGGCGAGGTTCTGATCGAGCTCGGGATGGTGCACCTCGACGATCCGGTGCATGAGCTCGGGGTCGGGGAATTGAATAAAATGGAAGATGCAGCGGCGGAGGAATGCGTCCGGTAGCTCCTTTTCCGCATTCGAGGTGATGATGACCAAGGGGCGGACCTTCGCGACAACCTCTTCTTGGGTCTCGTCGATATAGAAGCGCATCCGATCGAGCTCGTTCAGGAGATCGTTCGGGAACTCGAGATCGGCCTTATCGATCTCATCGATGAGCACCACGACGCGCTCGTCGCTCGTGAAGGCTTGGCCGAGCGGACCCAGCTTGATGT
>JAAZAH010000389.1 GCA_012514415.1 Sandaracinaceae bacterium | reverse complement strand
TTGTACTGGACCTTGCCCGAGCGGATGGTCATCCCCTTGTTTTCGGCCACTGTCACCGAGACCTCACCCAAGGGGAGCGCTTTGGCGATATCGAAAAAGGTCTTGGCGGAAACAGCAACTTGTCCCTCACGGAGGATCTTGGCCGGCACGATGGCGCTTACGCCCTGATAGAGATCGGTCGCGCTCAGGCGGATGGCGTCTTCTCCTTGGGTGGAGATGAGAACATTCGAGAGGATGGGCATCGAGCCTTTACGCTCGGCGACACCGTGGGTGCGGTTGAGGCCTCTCAGAAGGTCTCGCTTATCGATGCTGAACTCCATGTGCTCTTTTCGTCTCTCGCTGAAGGTTGGGGCAGGGCTTTGTGGGGTGATGAATTAAGATCGATCTTAAATTAAAATTTCATCATCATCATCAGGGCTGTGGAATGGGGATCTTGCTATCGAAGTGCGCGTGATTCAATGGGAATCGGGAGTTTATGCGTGGGGATCGATCCGTGAGGTTTTCGTGGATAAAAGAATCCACAGCGCATTCCAGAGAGTTATCCAGAGGGCTGTCCACGATCTATCCACAGGCTCCCATGAGCGGAGTCGTGCGGGCCCGCTCGAGGAGCCACCCCCACCGAAGAGCCCAATCACGCTAGAACGCGTCAAGTGTAGCATACCTTTGCTCGTGGGATGTCGTTAAGACCCCTCGCCGAGACTTGGCTTTCGGCTGCGAGCGCAAGCGGCTCGTGCGGATTCTGGGGCGTTTCTAGGGTCGCGCGGCGCTCTTCGTGCCGGGAGCCGAGAAAAATTAATGACGATTCCCATTGCGCTCAGCGCGGTATGCTGAAGAACAAGGTTCTACCTCATTTCAATAGAGAGGCTCTCATGGGCGCAATTAAGGTCGAAAGCGGCAAAGTGGTGGTCCTCAGCTATGTGCTGAAGGATGAAGGCGGGGAGATTATTGACGAGGCCACGGCCGCCGATCCCTTTCCTTACCTTCATGGGGCCGAGAATATCGTTCCCGGTCTCGAGGCGGCGCTGACGGGGAAGCTGGTCGGCGATAAGTTCGAGGCCGTGGTGTCTCCGCGCGAGGGGTTCGGTGAGCGCATTGGTGAGCCGCAAATCGTCCCGCGGAGCGCTTTCCCCGAGGGGATGCCGATCGAGGTTGGCATGCAGTTCATCGCGAGCGATGGCGAGTCCGAGATGCCGGTCTGGATCGTCGGCCAGGAAGGCGACGAGCTTCTCGTCGACAACAATCACCCTCTCGCCGGTGTCACCCTTCACTTCGCGGGTACAATCCTCGCCATCCGTGACGCGCTTCAGGAAGAGCTCTCGCACGGGCATCCGCACGGCGTCGACGGTCTCAATACCCACGATCACTGAGTCCCATCCTGAGAGGGAGCGTCGCTGCCGCCGGGACAGGGTGGAGTTCATCCTAGGGCGCGGCGGCTTGCTCGCGCAGCCTAGGTCAGCGCGCCCGCGTTTGGTGCGCCGCGCTTAGCGTGCTTGAGCGTTGACTGCCCGCTGCTCGAGCGCGAGCGCTCGTCGGTGCACCTCGAAAAGGCGGCGCTGAATCTCAGGGGGAACGCTTTGTCGAAGAGAGAAGCGCCACTCGGCTCCATCACGAATGAGCACAATCGGATGCGAGCCCTCCTCTCCTTCGGCGCGGACCTCGGCGCGATCCTTGGTTCGTTCGATCACGAGGCTCGATTTTCTCGCGACGAGCCGCCCGAAGACGAACCCGAGCATCCCCTCCTGCTCGTCCACGCGAAAGTCGGCGAAGGTCTCGAGCATCGAGGGACGATCGACGAGCTCGAATCGGCGCTGCTCCCGCAACATGCGCTGAGCCTCGGCTTCTGAGAGATCTTCGACGCCATAAGCGCGAAAGAGCGTCGCGATCGTTGCCTCGGGCGAGCTCAGCCGCTCATCGGGGCGATCGCACCCCGCGACAAGGGAGCAAAGGGCCGTGAGGAGGACAAAGCGGTGGACGTAGCGATGCGCGAACACGCCTCCTTATCGCATCACAGCGCGAGGCTTGTGAAAAAATGTGCACATTTCACGCAGCGAGCTGCGCCGACACAATCCTTGGAACAGATCGTCTTACGCGGGCTTGATCCGCCCATTTTCGTACTTATTTTGGATCGTGATATGA
>JAAZAH010000388.1 GCA_012514415.1 Sandaracinaceae bacterium | reverse complement strand
TTCCCGGCGTTCGGCGGGCTCCTCTCCGTCATCAAGAACGGCGGCGAGGGCGCGTATGCTCCCACCGCTGCCTTCACTGGCGAGCGCGCTCATAGCCTCAGCTTTATGGGCGGCGATGATGAGCATATCTACTTCGCGATCGCTCAGAACGACGCCGGTGTCTTCGGTGCTGGCAATCAAGGGCTCGTGCTCGCGCGGCTCCCCGCAGATGACGGATCGTTCGTGACGTGGCCGCCCGCGTGGCAGCTGATCACGACGCTCGAGCCGCTTGAGGTCGCTCAAGACGATGTGTCGGAGATCCGCTTGAACAACGCGGGAGATGCGCTCGTCGCGAGCTATCTCGTCGCGGGCGTGGCCAAGTTCTACGCCACGCGCGATCTCGAGGGGATCGATTCAGCGGTCGCAGGTAATGGGGAGCCCGAGCTCCGAGAGATCGCGCGCTGCGCCGACGCCATCCTCGCTGATGCCGCCTTCGACGGTGAGCTCCTATATATCGCCTGTGTTGATGCAGGCGGGGATCTCGAGATCCGGCGAGCGGCCATCGACGACCTCACCGCCGAGCCTGCGTGGGAGATCGTCCCGACGCGCATCGGAGGCGCCATTGACGCGATCGATCTTGAGGCGAGCGCCGAGCGCGGTGTCTCAATTGCGCTGCGTCAGGGCGAGCGTCTCCGCGTCTATACTTGGCTGTCGGGCGATCCGTCGTTCGACGAGGCTCTAGTGGGCGATTTCGATCACGCGCACTCCGCAGCTGGGGTCATCCTCTCGGTCTGCGATCAAGAGGGCGATGGGATCGTCCGTACGTTCATGTACTGAACAATTGTTGCTGCGGCGGGCTGCAAAGAGTTAATGTGGCCCGCCGCGCGATCCTCATCACTTGATCGGTACGATTGGCCAAAAATGACAGATTTTTGACCCATGAAGATGGGCAAAGAAAACGTCGATCAGGGATAATCGGGCGCTATGCAACGCTTCCTCCCCCTTCTCTTGGCGCTCGCCTTAGCGGCCTGTGCTTCCGATGATCCCGATTGTGTCCTCGACGAGGATGGAGTCTGTCACGACGCCGGCGAATGCCCGGAGGGCGAGGACTGCGACGAAGAAGAAGAAGAAGAGGAGGAAGAGCGCGAGGTTCGCCCCTGCGTCCCTCAAGAAGATGACGCCTTCTGGGCCGAGAGCGGCTTCGAGCCCGGCGAGGCCCTCGACATCCCCCTCGACGGCGAGTGGCATTTTATCCCCATCGACGGGATGCGCTGCGGCGATGGCGAGCCTACCGGGATCTTCGTGAACTTCGTCGAGGGGAGCGAGGAGCTCTTCTTCTTCCTTCAGGGCGGCGGCATTTGCTACAACGACTTGAGCTGCGGGGTGATGAAGGGGAATCTCTCCGGACCGCATCCAGATCGCGATCCTGCCCCCGCTTTTGCCGCATCTCATCAGCGCGGCCTCTTTAACCGCGCCGATCCTGCCAATCCGATGCGAAACGCCAATATGGTCGTGGTTCCGCATTGTACGGGTGATTTCCACCTCTCAAGCTGCCTGAACGACTACTCAAATCTCGGTGAGGTACATCAAGTCGGCCGAAGCAACCTCAAACGCGTCCTCGAGGCGATCGTCCCGACGGTCGAGGCCAGCGTCGACTCTCTCGATCGCGCCCTCGTCGCGGGCTTTAGCGCCGGTGGCGTCGGTGTGACCGGCAACTTCCACCTCATCGCCGAGGCCTTCGAGACAAAATTCACCCCGGATTGGACGCTCATCATGGATGGCGGCCCACTCTTTCCGAAACCGCATTTTTCAGAGGCCGGACAAGAGGCGATCCTCGAAAAATGGGATCTCGGCCCGTACATCGGCGAGTTCTGTCCGAGCTGCCTCGAGGATGGCTTCCATAAGCTCTACGAGACGAATCACGAGCTCCATCCTGGACTTCGGAGCGCCGTCGTCTGCTCCTATCGCGATACGGTCGCCTTCGTGCTTTACGGGCTGATTCTCAATAACCTCGGGCTCATCGTATCGAACCCGCACTTCTTTAAGATTGGCCTGCTCGATCTCGCGGCGGCGGTTGACGCGGCTGTGAACACCCCCGAGGATGTTGTCCACGTCCAGTT
>JAAZAH010000387.1 GCA_012514415.1 Sandaracinaceae bacterium | reverse complement strand
TTTGGACCCTCCCCGTCGAAGAGGGCGGAATGGGCCAAGGCAAGGCGCATGTGGGGGATGCGGTGCGTGGAGCAAGCCTCGCGGCGCGCGATATCGAGCTCATGAAAGAGATGGGGCTCGACGCGTACCGCTTCAGCATCGAGTGGTCGAAGATCGAGCCCGAGCGGGACGTGATCGATGAAGATGAGCTCAAGCGATATAGCGACTTCATCGACGCGCTCCTCGAGGCGGGCATCCGTCCGATGATCACCCTGCACCATTTTTCGAATCCCATCTGGGTTGGAGCACTCGGCGCGGATGCGCCCTGCCCCGAGGACGGACCGAGCGATGAGAACCTCTGCGGCTGGGATCATCCCGAGGGCGGAGAGCGGATCCTCGACGAATTCCGCGAGCACGTGGCGCTCCTCGCCGAGCGCTTCGGCGATCGCGTCGACGATTGGTGCACGATCAACGAGCCCGTGAACTACATCATCGCTTCGTATGGCGCAGGGGTCTTCCCTCCCGGGCGCAGCTATATCGCCTCCGGGCTCGGTGGAGTCAAGACGGAGGGCTTTCAGAAGCTCATCGGCGTCTTCCTTCGTTTCCTCAAAGCGCATGTCGCCGCCTACGATGCGATCAAAGAGCACGATAAGGGGGATGCGGATGGAGACGGCGTGGCGAGCGAGGTCGGTCTCTCGCTCAACCTCATCGAGTGGGATCCGGTGCGTGATGGAGAGATCAGCGACCATCCCGATGATCTCGCAGCCGTCGAGCGTGCAAAGCGCATCTACAACCACCTGTTCCCGAGCTCGATTCTGTCGGGAAGCTTCGACTCCGATTTCGACGGCGAGCCCGACGAGGAGCATTCGGACTGGCGCGGGAAGCTCGATTGGCTCGGCATCCAGTACTACATGCGAAATGGCGTGACGGCCGAGTCTGCGCTCATCATCCCCGGTCTCGAAGCGATGATCTGCTTCCAAGGCTTTGAGATTTTCGGTGCCTGCCTCGATGTTCAAGAGCCGTCGAAATGGATCCCGACCATGAGCTATGAGTTCTACGAAGTCGGCATGTACAATATCTTACGCGATTTCTCGGAGCGCTACCCGGACCTCCCGCTCGTGGTGACCGAGGCGGGCATTGCCGCCCAAAATGGCGTCCGCCGCGCAGAGAATATCGTCCGAATTCTTGAGCAGATCGCTTATGCGATCGAGGACGGCTCCGATATCCGCGGTTATTATCACTGGAGCCTTACGGACAATTTCGAATGGGCCGAAGGATATGGGCCGCGCTTTGGACTCTACGTCGTCGATCGTTCCTCGCCGGACTACAAGCGGACGCCCACCGAGGGCGCGCGCGTCTACGGCGAGATCATTGAATCGCGCACCGTCACCCGCGAGCAGCGTGCGCTCTACGGCGGGACGGGCCCCATGACGGAAGAGACCGACTGAGCGTTCACGATCCAAAGAAAAAAGCCGGCTTCGATTAGGAATGCCGGCTTTTTCTTTTCGATGCGTCCGCGCGCGCTGCTTTAGGGGGCGCTCGCCGAGACCTCCCCGCCGTTATTCGACGGGGAGAGCTTGAGCGATTCGGGTTCGCTCAGTGCATTGACGAGGACATCGTCCATCTTCTGCACGAGGATGAACTCGAGCTCCTCCCGGATCTCCTCCGGCACCTCTTCGAGATCGGCGCGGTTGCGCTCCGGAAGAATGACGCGTTTGATGCCTGCTCGGTGCGCCGCGAGGACTTTCTCTTTGATGCCGCCGACCGGCAAGACGCGTCCACGAAGGGTGATCTCACCCGTCATCGCCACATCAGGCCGCACCTTGATCTGCGTGAGGAGCGAGACGAGCGCGGTCATCATCGTCACGCCTGCGGAGGGGCCATCCTTGGGCATCGCACCTGCAGGGATGTGGATGTGGATGTCGCTCTTTTCAAGGAAATCCTCGGGGATACCGAGCTCCTTCGCATGCGAGCGCACATAGCTCATCGCTGCCTGCGCCGATTCCTTCATGACGTCGCCGAGCTGACCGGTGAGCTGAAGCTTTCCGGTGCCATGCATTCGCGTGGCTTCGATGAAGAGGATTTCGCCTCCCACCGCCGTCCACGCGAGCCCGGTCGAAACGCCGGTTTCAGCTGTCCGCTCGGCGACCTCGGAGGTGAAGCGGGGCGGCCCGAGGAACTCCCGAATGTCGTCTTCGCTCTTGAGCGTCCACGGACCCTTCTCGCCATCGGCGACCTTCACCGCGATGCCGCGGATCAC
>JAAZAH010000386.1 GCA_012514415.1 Sandaracinaceae bacterium | reverse complement strand
TTCACGCATGCCCTTGGGGATGGGCTCCCGAAGATCGAACGGCTCGACGCTCCGTTCAAGCTCAAGCTCCGTCGCGGCGCTTTTGAGCAGTGAGACGAACCGATCGTCGATCTCGAGGACGCTCACCTTCCGCTTCACGCCGAGAAGTCCGAGGGCAATGCTGGTGAGGTCATCGTCGCCGAGAATGCAGAGGCCACGCTGCGTCTCACCCTTTTCGATGAGGAGCCGGGCGCGTTCGAGGGCGCTCTCGGGTGCGGCGTAGACTTGATCGAGCTCATCACGCGCCGCGCCGCGACGGCTCGCGAAGCGGCGGTACGCTTCCCGAACCTCTTGGTCAATGGGAAGCGGTGTTCTGCCTCGGCGCTCGAAATCAAGGGCGACGCTTCCCTCGTCCGAACGCTTGAGCCGGCCACCTTCTTCGACAAACCACTTCGCCTTCGAGTCGACAAGCGCCTTGATCACGCTCGGCGCTTCACCGGAATCAGAAGCGAGCTCTTCGATCGTCTTCCCATCCCGAGGGTCGAGGCTTCGCAGGATATTGAAAAAGCCATCATCCACTCCTCTGTTCTGACACGAAAACACCCCGCATGTGATAACGTCCGCCGCTAGACGCTCGTCTTACTGCATTTTTCCGATGACGCTTCGACTCCCAGTCCCCCTCGCCCTCGCCTTTTTGGCGATCGTGCATTTCCCTGAGACGGCGAGCGCGACGCCGCCCGATCTCCTTGGGTATGGCGCCCGTCATATCGCGATGGGGCAAACCGGTGTCTCCTTCGCAGACGATTATGAGGCAGTCTTTTCGAATCCCGCAGGCCTAGGGCGGGCGCGAACGACAGGCCTTCGCATCGGGATGCTCTTTGCGCCGTACGCGCTTCGATTGGACGACGCACCTTTCGTCTCACCCGACGTCGAAGGCGGTCTCAAAAAGGCCGAGATGGCGAGCGGCATGATGATCGGATTTCAGCTGCCCATTCCGTTTGGAAAGCCCCTTGAGGATGTACTGACGCTCGGCGCCGGATTCTACACACCCAATAACGCCGTCCTTCGAGTCGATCTTCCCTACACAGACATCCCGCAATGGCCAATCCTGGGGCGTGCGCATTCCGTCTCGGTCAATGTCGGCCTCGGCGCGGACCTTGGAAAATGGGTCCCCGGGCTTCGGCTCGGAGTTGGAGTGGCCGCGCTTGCTTCCATCATCGGCCGACTCACGGTGCGAATCGATGAGGCGAAGCGGTTCACCTCGCAGACCGAGAACCAGATCCTCGCCGATTTTACGCCCGTCGCCGGCGTGAGCTACGATCACAAGGATTTTCGCTTCGGCCTTTCGTATCGCGGAGAGACGCGCGCCGATATCGATCTCCGTGTAAACGTCGAAGGCTTCCCCATCGAGTTCCCTGAGATCACCATCACGGCGCTCGCCCAGTACGCGCCTCATTCGCTCGCAGCGGAAGCCGCCTGGGTCTACGATCACCGCCTCCTCATCGCGCTAAACCTCACGTGGCGCAGGTGGTCGGCCTACCCCGGTACGCTCGGGAAGACGACGGCCGACTCTCATGTTCCACGCGCCCCCGAGTTCAGCGATACCGTCTCGCCCAAGATCGGAATCGAATATACGCATCGTCACGGAGCGTTTCGCATCATGGGAAGGGGCGGCTATCTCTTTGAACCAACGCCTTCTCCGCCCGCGCGGCTCGCGGAAAGACGCGATTATTTTGATGACGACATTAGCGGGCGCACGGTCCCGTTCCGCTACCTCGATAGCCATCGACACATCCTCTCCGCGGGCTTCGGCTTCGATTGGCACTCGAAATCGGGAGCCATCCTCAACGGCGATCTTTTCTTCGCTCCTCAGCGCATCAGCAAGCGGACGCATCAAATTGGGAAGGTCACCGAGGCCGAAGCCGAGGAGACAGGACGTGAGGCGAGCGCCTCGAATATGGTCAGTCAGGGCTGGATCTTCACATCCGGCGTCGCTCTGGGGGTGAGCTGGTGATGCGCCCGCACTCGTTTCTGCCGATTTTGTCCCTCGTTTTCGCCGGAGTGATCGCTGCCACCGCATCAGCGAGCCCACCCGATACACTTGGCTTTGGGAGTCGCTCCATCGGCCGTGCCGGCGCCGTCACCGCCGACGTCGATGATTTCAGCGCGAGCTATTACAACCCGGCGGGACTTGCGCGAGGAGAAAGTCTCCGCATCGATCTCGGCTATCTGCGTCTTCATTCCGGCCTCTCGATCAACGGAGTGGACTCCAATATCGAGCCGGTTGGAGCACTGAACGTGGGGATCGTCGCGCCAGGACGCTTCGGCAACTTCCGCTTTGCCTTCGGTGTGAGCCTGCTTCTCAACGATCAGCGGATGAGCCGCACGCGCAGCGCGATCCTGAATCGCCCGCGCTGGGAGCTCTACGATACGCGGCCACATAAGGTCTTCTTGACGACGAACCTAGCGATCCGGCCGCTCGATTGGCTCATCTTGGGCGGCGGCATCACGTTCCAGGCGCCCTCCGAGCTCACGCTTCAACTCGACGGCGGGGCCGATATCGTCGATCCCAGCGGAGCACGCGCGGAGCATATGTTCACGGGCGATCTGATGAGCATCCGCTATCCCCAAGCCGGCATCCAGATCCTCGCCGGCAAATGCCTCTCGTTCGGCGTGACCTATCGGGGAAGCTTCCTCCTTCAAAATACGCTGCGCGCAAAAGCCGATATCGATATTTTGAACCTTGCCGATGTCGCGCTCCTTCTCGATCTCATCAGCCTGAGCCGGACCACGTACGGACCACAACAGGTCGCCATTGGCGCGGCATTCAACCGCGATTTTATCCGCGCGTCATTCGATCTGACTTGGCTCGATTGGTCCAAACATCCGAGCCTGATCTCGAGCGATGAGATCGACCTCGATCTGACCGATCCGGCGCTTGCTCAAGCGCTCAACATTCCGAGCGAGATCGCCGGGAATCGCGCCATCCCCCTCGGCCTAAAAGACCGTTGGGTCCCGCGGATGAGCGTCGAGGGGCGCGTGCTTGACGCCGAGAAGGCAAAGCTTTGGCTCCGCGCAGGTTATGCCTTTGAGCGCTCGCCCTTCCCTCCACAGACCGGCGCCATCAACTTCATCGATAACGATCGGCACAGCCTCACCTTTGGCACCGAACTCATCTTCGATAAGCTCGAGCCATTTATCAAAGGTGATCTCTCTTGGAACCTCCACTTCCTGTACGCTCACCTTCCCGAACGCGAGCACATCAAGGAATCTCTCGTCGATCCGGTGGGCGATCTCGTCTCAAGAGGCCGGCAATTCGGCGTCGGCACCCAGCTTTCCATGAGGTTTCGATGATGAATCGCTTGGTGCAAATTGGTGCGCTCGCACTCTTCATCACGTCCGCCTTCTTCGGATGTTCGATGCTTGGGCGTCAGACGGATTTTGCCGAGGCGGTGACGAGCTCCGGGGTGGGGCCGTTTCGTACGCTTCTGCCCGAAGAATTGGGCGGCGCCGATGCGCTCGCGGGAATGCGCGGGGTGGGACGCGCCGTCGAAATCCCCGGGGCGCTCTTCTTTGATCGCGCCGCAAGCGACGAGTTCGATCCCGATCTCTATCGCGCGCTTCCGCATGAGCTCGGATGCGCTTCGTATCGCGGAAAGGAGCTCGTGCTGAGCCCCGAGCTTCCTTGGGAGGGTGCGAGGCTTTTCGATCCCTTCGTGCTCGTGCGGGACGATGGAGGGCTCGATCTTTATTATGCGGGAGAGGGCGGGATCGGCCTCGCGCGATCGGAGCGTTTTCTCGGCGCATTTTCGCGAGTCGGTGAGGGTCCGATCCTTGAGGGGGCGCGTCGCTCACCGAGCGTGATCCGAGACGAGGAGCTCGGCGAGATCCTTTATTTCGAGGAAGCCGGGCGCATCCACGCCGCGCGTCGGGGCTCGCCCACCGCTGGTTTGATCGTCGAAGAAGCGCCCCTCCTCCCTCTGATCGCGCCTTTTA
>JAAZAH010000050.1 GCA_012514415.1 Sandaracinaceae bacterium | reverse complement strand
CTCGGCGACTGCAATGCGCCTCGAACGCGATTTTGCGGAGCTCATCGAATGCGTCTCATCTTACTTACGACGCGCGGCATCGAGCCGGTCGTCGCCGAAGAGGTTTACGATCTCATCGGACGGCGTCCCTCGATCGATCGGGGCTCTGTCACTCTCGAAGACGGAGCGCTCGATGCCGCCTATCGGCTCAGGCTGGGCGTCCGTGCGGCAACGCGTCTTCTTCGCGGACTCGGCGAATACGCGGGCGCAGACGGCGAGGCGATTTATCGGGCGCTTCGCGCTTATCCTTTTGAAACGCTCTTTGGCCTCGATGCGAGCTTCAGCGTCGAGGTCGTAGGGAAGGGCGAAGAGCCGCCGCATTTTCTCACACTGCGTGCAAAAGACGCGATCGTGGACCGATTTCGCGAACGCCTCGGAGAGCGTCCAAGTGTGGATAAAAGGCGCCCGGACGCCCGCGTACACATTCGGTTGATGCGCGATCGCTTTGCGCTTTCCATCGATCTTGGCGATGGCGCTCTCTCGCATCGGGGTTATCGACCTCCGGGCGCCCCCGCTCCGCTCCGAGAGCACCTCGCGGCGGCGCTCCTTCTTCTCGCGGGCGCTCCCCGAAATTTCGAGGAAGGCCGCGGCTTCATCGATCGCATGTGCGGCTCGGGCACGCTCGCCGTCGAAGCCGCGATGATGGCTCGACGCATTGCGCCCGGTCTCGCTCGGCCCTTACCCAACGCGCGATTGCGCTTTCACGATGCCGAACTTTACCGATCCATCCGGGACGAATTTCGCGCCCTTATCCGCGCGCCTCTCGACCATCCAACCATTGTCGCGAGCGATCTCGACGCGGCTTCGGTCGAGCTCGCCCGCGAGGCGGCTCGCCGCGCCGGCGTCGAAGAGTCGATTCGTTTTGAGTGCGTGGATTTTCTCGACTCCTCGCCCCCGGATGGGGTTTTACCGGGCCTCATTCTCATGAACCCGCCCTATGGAGAGCGCCTTGGAGACACCGAAGATCTCCACGCGCTCTACGAGGCCATCGGCGATCGGTTCCGCTGGGAGTATCGCGGCTACCGCGCCGGAATCTTCTCGGGCGACGAGAGCCTCCTAAAGAGCGTCGGCCTTCGCGCCGAGCAAAGAGTGGCGCTTGATAACGGCCCCATCCCATCCATTCTCGCGCTCTATGCGATCCGCGAGGAGATGCCTCGCGAGAGACCGCACTGGCGAACGAGCCTTCTCCCGGAGGCAGCGATGCTCAGAAATCGCTTGCGAAAGAACCTCCGGCGACTCGCGCCCTATGTGGAAAGACGCGGATTGACGGCCTATCGGATCTACGATCGCGACATCCCCGAATTCAACTTCGCGGTCGATCGATATGCCGACTCCGTCTTGATTCAGGAGTGGGCGCCGCCCCGCACGGTCGATCGTCAGCTCGCCGCACGTCGCGCGCGCGATCTTCGGATTGTCCTTGAAGAAGAGCTCGGCATCCCTTCGGAGCGTTTCCACTATCGAAGGCGGCGCCGAAGGGCGCGCTTTGAGCAGATTGAATCCTCGCGCAAGCGAGGCGAGCGTTTCATCGTTCATGAGGGCGACCTCAGGCTCCTTGTCACGCTGGAGGAGCGCTTTGATACGGGGCTCTATCTCGATCATCGCGAGCTCCGCCGGATGGCTGCCCGTGAAGCCGGCCGGTCCGAAGCAAAGCGCTTTCTAAATCTCTTCGCCTATACCGGGAGCGCAAGCGTTGCTGCAGCGCTCGAGGGGGCCACGACGGTGAGTGTGGATCTCAGCGGAACCTATCTCGATTGGGCGGGCGACAATTTCGAAGCGAGTGGACTCAGTCTTCAAGGCCATCAGGCGATCCAAGACGATGCCATTGCCTTTCTCGAAGACGAGCGTGAACTCTACGACGTGATCTTCTGCAACCCACCGAGCTACTCGCGATCCAAGGACGCTCGAGCGGAATTCGAGGTGAAGCGCGACCACGAGCGGCTCATCCAGCTGGCCATGTCCCGCCTCGATCGCGCGGGGAGCCTCTATTTTTCGACGCATGCCCGAGGTTTCGAGCTCAGCCGAGCGCTGGTTGAGCGCTATGCGGTCGAAGCGCTGAGCCCAAAGAGCGTTCCACCAGATTTTCGCTCAGATGCGCATCACGCCTTTCGCCTGAGGCATCGAGAGACGCGGCATTTTGCGCCTAAGAGCCGAGAACAAGCGAAAAAATAGGTCGCGAAGTTGGGGTTGAGGCGCTCCTTATTCAAGGATGAATTCGCCGCGCTCTCATCTTGGCGGAGCGGACGCTTCGCCCAGAGCGCGCGTGCTGGGGAGGGATGGCCGGAAGATTCGCATCGAATCCCGCTCGCCCCAAATGCAACAAGCGTATATCCTGAGCTGCCTTCACCCCGATGATGGATGATGGAAGGAGCCATGAGGGATGGCCTCACCTTCCCACCAACGCGCCCACGCGGGCGTCTTTGGCCGCAGCGATTGATGAAACGTTTCATGAAGCGATTTTTTCTTCTCGGCATCGTCGTGCTCGTTCTTGGGGCGGCGTTCGGCGCTGAGGCGACGGCCACCGTGCGGGTGAAGATCGACCGCGACGTCGGCGATCACCTCGCG
>JAAZAH010000385.1 GCA_012514415.1 Sandaracinaceae bacterium | reverse complement strand
GCGGATCGCCGATTTGTACCTCGTGCAGATCGCGCGCGGGAAAGGCTGCATCGAGATGAGCGAAAAAGTCCAGATCAAGGGACAAGCCATGCGCCAATACGCGAGCGTCTATGAAGACGAGATGGGGGAGGCGGCGCTCTCATCCATCGTCGAAACGGTCGCCGATCCCGAGTTCCGCGAGCTGTTGCGCGATCGACAGCTCTTGGCCTCCAGCTGGTACCCCGTCGAATGGCTCAATGATTTTCTCGAAAAGATCATGGCCACACACCCCGGCGAGCCCGACCTCCCCGAGCGAATCGGCTACGGCTCGGCCGATCGCAACATCCGAGGCATCTACGGATTTCTCGCGAAATTCCTCTCGCCCGAGATCTGCATCCGGCAGGTCCCACGGATGTGGAAAGTCTATTCGCGCGGCATCCGGACCCACGCCGAGATCCTCGCCCCATATCACGCCCGGCTGCATTTTTCAGGTGCCGGGCCGAGTCGCCTCACGTGGAGAGCGATGCTCGGCGGGGGCGCGCGGCGCATCTTCGAATCCTCGGGGGCGAGGGAGATCGAAGTACTTTTCATCTCTGGTGCGACCGAGCGCGCAAGCAGGACAGTGGTCGAAGTGCGGTGGAGGACTTGAAACCCCTTGCAGCTTCCTTATGACTGAGCTAAGGGGAGCTACCCTCAATTCGGAGGGAACCCTCAATTTCGTTCATCCTCGGGTAACGAGAGCGAGGGGTAGGGTCCAACTCTCAATCCGGCCTAGCGTATCTCCCGAGCCTTCGCGGGCCTAAACCTATGACAGACAGCAACCAACCCGGCGCCTCCGCGGCGCAGACCGAGTCCTTTGCCGATCTCTTCGAGGCGTCGATTTCCAAGACGGCGAAGATGCGCGAGGGCGATATCATCAGCGGCACCGTCCTCAAGGTGGGTCGCGACAACATCATCGTCGACATCGGCTTCAAATCCGAGGGACTCATCCCCATCCACGAATTCATGGACGGCACCGGTGAGGTCTCCGTCAAGGAGGGAGACTCGGTCGACGTTTTCATCGAGACCAAAGAAAACGAGGACGGCCTCGTCAGTCTCTCCAAGGAGAAGGCCGATAAGCTCAAGGTCTGGGATGAGATCAGCGAAGCGTGTGAGCGTGACGAGCTCATCGAGGGCACCATCACCCAGCGCGTCAAGGGCGGCCTCTCCGTCACGATCAAGGGTGGCGTCAAGGCATTCCTTCCGGGCTCTCAGGTCGATCTTCGCCCGGTCCGTAACCTCGATAAGCTCATCGGACAGACCTTCGAGTTCAAGGTCATCAAATTCAATAAGAAGCGCGGCAACATCGTCCTTTCGCGCCGCGTCCTTCTTGAGCGTGAGCGCGATCGCCTCAAGCAGAAGACCCTCGAGAACCTCGAGGAGGGTCAGATCGTGACCGGAACCATCAAGAACATCACCGAGTACGGCGCCTTTGTCGATCTCGGCGGGATCGATGGTCTCCTTCACATCACCGACATGAGCTGGGGCCGCGTCAACCATCCGTCCGAGCTCTTCTCGGTCGGCGACGAGGTCACGGTCAAGGTCCTCAAGTACAACCCCGAAACCGAGCGCGTTTCTCTTGGGCTCAAGCAGACGCAAGAGGATCCGTGGAATACCGCGGCCGCTCAGTACACGCCCAATACGCGTGTCACGGGTAAGGTCGTCTCCCTCACCGATTACGGCGCCTTCGTCGAGCTCGAGCAGGGCATCGAGGGTCTCATCCATGTGAGCGAGATGACGTGGACGAAGCCGAAGCATCCCTCCAAGATCCTTGAGCTCGGCCAAGAGGTCGAGACCGTGGTCCTCGACGTCGACGCGCAGAACAAGCGCATCTCGCTTGGACTCAAGCAGCTCGAGGCCGATCCCTGGTCGATCTTCACCGAGAAGTACAACCCCGGTGATATCATTCAGGGCAAGGTCCGCTCGCTCACCGACTACGGCGTCTTCGTCGGCATCGAAGAAGGCGTCGACGGCATGGTCCATAAGAGCGACCTCAGCTGGACGCAGCGGATCAACAACCCGGCCGATTTCTACCGCAAGGGTGATGAGGTCGAGGCGATCATCCTCTCCATCAACCACGAGGAGAAGAAGGTCAGCCTTGGCATCAAGCAGCTCTACGAGGATCCGTGGAGCTACATCCCGACGCGCTATCCCGAGGGCACAACCCTCGAGGTCCGCGTCATCGCGGCGGACGAGGACGGCGCGCGCGTCGAGCTCGAGCAGGGCGTCGAGGGCTATGTGCCCCGCGGCGAGATCAGCGCGGATATGACCGTCGAGCCCGAGGATGTCGTCAAACCCGGCGAGATCATCGCGGCGCAGATCGTGCGTCTCGACGAGGACGATCGCCTCATCACGCTCAGCCTCCGCGCCGCCGAGGGCCGCGAGATG
>JAAZAH010000049.1 GCA_012514415.1 Sandaracinaceae bacterium | reverse complement strand
GCCGAGCCGATGCCGTAGATGCAGCTTACGGAGGCGACGATGATGACGTCGCGGCGGGTGAGGAGAGAGCGCGTGGCGGCGTGGCGCATGCGATCGATCTCATCGTTGATGATCGCGTCCTTCTCGATATAGGTGTCGCTGGTCGGGAGATACGCCTCGGGCTGGTAGTAATCGTAATAGCTTACGAAATACTCGACGGCGTTGTTCGGGAAGAACTCGCGGAGCTCGGCGTAAAGTTGGGCGGCGAGCGTCTTATTCGGCGCCATCACGAGGGCGGGGCGACCTGCGCGCGCAATGGTATGCGCGATGGTGAAGGTCTTGCCGCTCCCCGTGATGCCGAGAAGGGTCTGATGTTTTACGCCGCGGTCGAGCGCTTCGCTGAGCGCTTCGATCGCGGCGGGTTGATCGCCCTTCGGCTGAAATTCGGAGACGATCTCGAAGCGCTTGTCGCCCATCCATTGATGATGAGGCGCGCGCCCGATGAATCAACCGAATTTCTTGTGGAAGTCGCGTGCGAACTCGACGAAGGTCTGGACCCACTCGATGGGGACGGCGTTGTACATGCTCACGCGGATGCCGCCGACCGAGCGATGGCCCTTGATGCCCGAGATGCGGAGTTTCGCGGCCTCTTCGATGAACTTCTTTTCGAGGTCTTCGCTCGGGAGGCGGAAGACCGGGTTCATGAACGAGCGGCTGTCTTTGTCGATGTGTGAGCGGAAGAAATCGGGCGCCTCATCGATCATGCCGTAAAGGAGCTCGCCCTTGGTGCGATTTCTCTTTTCCATCTCGGGCGCGCCGCCCTGAGCCTTCACCCAGCGGAGCACATTGCGGATCATATAGAGGGGGAAAACGGGGATGGTGTTGTGGAGCGAATCTCCTTCGGCCACGGTTTCGTACCGGAAGATGGCGGGGAGCTCTTTAGGGCTGTCTTGGAAGAGTTCTTTTCTTCCGATGAGGATGGTGATCCCCGCCGGGCCGATGTTCTTCTGAGCGCCTGCATAGATGAGGTCGAACTTTGAAACATCGATCGGTCTCCAGAGAAGATCGCTCGACATATCGACGATGAGAGGCACGTCGCCCGAGTCGGGGAACTCATGGAACTGCGTGCCCATGATCGTATTGTTCGACGTGAAATGGAGGTAGGCTGCGTTCGGATCGAGGTCGAGCTCGTCCTGCTTCGGAACGCGCGTATAGCGTCCATCGACTTTGCCGGTGCCCGCGATGCGAGCCTTGCCGACAATGTTCGCCTCGTTGAACGCCTTCTTTGACCACGTGCCCGTATCGATGTAGTCGGCGGAGCGACCGCGGAGGAGGTTCATGGGGACGAGCGCGAATTGCGCCGATGCACCGCCTTGCATGAAAAGGAGTTGGTGCGTGTCGGGGATGTTCAAGAGCTCGTGGAAGAGCGCCTTGGTCTCCTCGTGCACGCGGGCGTACTCCTTCCCGCGGTGGCTATGCTCCATGATGCTGATGCCGCTGCCTTCGAAATCGAGGAGCTCGTCTTGAGCTGCTTTGAGGGCTTCGAGGGGAAGGGCCGCGGGACCCGCGCTGAAATTGATGGCTCTGGTCATGATGCGCGCGAACTCTAGCAGGCGATCCATGCGCTTTCACGTCGAAGAGCAAGGCCCGTATGAATTTTAAACGGAGCGTTGGGGGGGAATTGAGGTCCCAAGATGCGCGGATTCGCTCAGAGAATAGGCAGGCGAAGAAAATTCAAGAGGAATCGAAAGTCCGGAAAGAAAAAACCCCAGGCGTTTCGGCCTAGGGTCTCGGGTGGAGCTGAGGGGAATCGAACCCCTGACCTCTGCATTGCGAACGCAGCGCTCTCCCAACTGAGCTACAGCCCCGAGAAGGGTTTGAGGGCGCTGACTATAGCTTCTAAAGATCGGGTTGCAAGAGAAAGCGGGCGAAAATGGCGAAAATTTCTTCGGGTGCGCGCATGAAAGACAGCCTCTGACGGGCCCTCTGTCTGCATCGGGTGGTGGAAAACCGGAGAGGGTCCATGTTGAAGAGCGGGGTCAGCCCGCGAGCGCGTTCAAGCACGGTGTCAAAGTTGATAGTTTACGAGCTCCGGGGTGCGCGGTGTCCGCGTTCGAGTCGCTCCAGGATGCGCTTTGCCGCATCGATTCGATCGGGGAGGTTGGAGAGGTACGGGAATGGGAGGATCGGGTATTCGGGTCGAGTTTGC
>JAAZAH010000384.1 GCA_012514415.1 Sandaracinaceae bacterium | reverse complement strand
TTCTATGTCGAAAGATACGCTGACCATCACCGATAATCGCACCGGCAAGGTCTACGAGATCCCCATCGAGAACGACACGATCCGGGCGATGGACCTTCGACAGATCAAAGTGAACGAGGGCGATTTTGGCATGATGGCCTACGATCCGGCGTTCACCAATACCGCCGCGACCAAGAGCTCCATCACCTATATCGACGGGGAGGCCGGTATCCTTCGCTACCGCGGATACCCGATCGAGCAGCTGGCCGAAAAGAGCACCTTCCTCGAGACGGCCTATCTCCTCATCTACGGCGAGCTCCCGACCAAAGATCAGCTCGATGAATTCGTGCACGAGATCACCACGCATACGATGGTGCACGAGAATATCCGAGAGTTCATCGATGCGTTCCGCTACGACGCGCATCCGATGGGCATCGTCATCAGCACCGTCGCGGCCCTTTCGACCTTCTATCCCGAGGCGAAGAATCTCGATGATCCCGCAAATCGTCGCCTTCAAATGGTGCGCCTGATCGCCAAGATGCCCACCCTCGCGGCGTATGCGTACCGCCATCGGAACGGGCTCCCTTACGTCTACCCGGATAACGATCTCAGCTATTCCGGGAATGCTCTCAATATGTTCTTCCGGATGCGCGAGGTCCGCTACAAGCCGAATCCCGCGATCGAGCGTGCGCTCGATGTGCTCTTCATTCTGCACGCCGACCACGAGCAGAACTGCTCGACGAGCGCCATGCGAAACGTCGGCTCGAGCCGCGTCGATCCCTATAGCGCCGCTGCCGCTGCATGCGCCGCGCTCTATGGCCCGCTTCATGGAGGCGCGAACGAGGCGGTCGTCCGGATGCTTGAGCAAATCGGGGATAAATCGAACATCCCTGGCTTCCTCGAGCGCGTAAAGAAGGGCGAGGGACGCCTGATGGGCTTCGGCCATCGCGTTTATAAGAACTACGATCCGCGCGCCTCCGTCATCAAGAAGCTTGCCTATCAGGTCTTTGACGAGGTCGGAGCAAACCCCCTCATCGATGCCGCGGTCGAGCTCGAACGCCTCGCCCTTGAGGATGATTATTTCCGCGAGCGAAAGCTCTATCCGAACGTCGACTTTTATTCGGGGCTCATCTACCAAGCGATGGGTCTCCCGATGGATCTCTTCCCGGTGCTCTTCGCCATCGGGCGGATGCCCGGCTGGCTCGCTCAATGGGAAGAGATGCTCAACGATAAAGAGCAGCGCATCGCGCGTCCGCGTCAGGTCTACCTCGGACACGGTCAGCGCGACTATGTTGAGATGGACAAACGCGGCTGAACCTCTTGGGTGGGTGAGGGCCCCTTCTCTCAGGGGCCTCCACCGATTTGGTCGGACAGCGACTCCGAGTTCACAGCGACGCGGGAAGCTCCCATCCGGACCGCATGGAGGGAGGTGGGGCGGCTGACGAATTGTTGCGCTCCTCCCTTAAGTTGTGATGAAATGTCTTACATGAGCCTTCAGGCTTGCCCTTGCCAGCGCGCTTGAAAGGGCCTCAGGGATCTGTTAAGCCTCATTGCTCCGTAGAATAAAAAGCCTTGGAAAACATTAGCTTTTTCAGGCGACCACCGAGCGCCTGCACCCACCTCAACACCCCCGACCGCATCCGGCTTTGAATGTTCGATTGGTTCTCCGGCCTTTTTAATCACGAGCTCGCCATCGATTTAGGAACGGCGACGACGTTGATCTACGTCAAAGGCCGCGGGATCGTCTCCTGTGAGCCCTCGGTGGTCGCGGTCCAGCGCGATCCGCGCGGCGTTGCAAAAGTGCTCGCCGTCGGGAAGGAGGCGAAGGAGATGCTCGGTCGAACGCCCGGCTCCATTCAGGCCGTCCGACCGCTGCGCGACGGCGTGATCGCCGATTTCGAGGTGACGGAAGCGATGCTGAAGCATTTCATTCAGCGCGCGAGCGAACGGCGGACCATCGGCCGTCCGCGCATCATCATCTGCGTCCCCTTCGGAATCACCGAGGTTGAAAAGCGCGCCGTCAAAGAGAGCGCGGAGGGTGCCGGGGCGCGCGAGGTCTTTCTCATCGAAGAGCCGATGGCGGCTGCGATCGGCGCCGGCCTTCCGATAACGGAGCCGAGCGGAAACATGGTCGTGGATATCGGCGGCGGAACGACCGAGGTTGCTGTGATCTCCCTCGCCGGAATCGTCTACAGCCAGAGCGTTCGCGTCGGCGGCGATAAAATGGACGAAGCGATCGTCGCCTACATGAAGCGGAAGTACAACGTGCTTATCGGTGAGCAGACCGCCGAGCGCGTGAAATGCCAGGTGGGCAACGCGCACGCCTCCGAAGAACGAAAGACGATGGAGGTGAAGGGACGCGATCTTGTGGCCGGCGTGCCGAAGACGATCATCATCAATAGCGATGAGATCCGCGAGGCGCTCAGCGAGCCGATCAACTCCATCGTCGAGGCCGTGATGACGGCTCTTGAGCGCACGCCGCCCGAACTCAGCGCGGATATTGTCGACAAGGGGATCGTTCTCACCGGGGGCGGGGCACTCCTCCGCGGTCTCGATGTCTTACTCCGCGAGGCGACCGGTTTGCCCGTGATGGTCTCCGACGATGCCGTGAGCGCCGTCGTTCTCGGATCGGGGAAGGCCCTCGATCATCTGGATCTTCTCCGTGAGGTCACGATCTCATAGAGTCAGCGCGTGGCGCTGTGTAGGCTGTGAGGGCCGATGAGCTATCTCCGCCGATTGCGTGACGCGGCGATCAGCGTCCTCCTCCTCGTCTTCCCATTCCTTGTGTTGAAGGCGAGCTTGAGCGATCCCGCAAATTACAACGCGATCGATTCGTTCGTCCTGCGACTGTCGGCGCCCATCCAAGGACTTGCGACTCAAGCGGCGGCCGCCGTGAGCGGTCCGCTCGAGGAGTATTTTTATCTGGTCGATGTGAAGGCTGAGAACGAGCGGCTTGCGAGGGAGAACGCCCGTCACCGTCAGGAGCTACGGACGCTGCGCGCTCTTGGTCGCGAAAACAACCGCCTCAAGCGCCTCCTTGGGCTGCGCGAGCAGCTCGGCCGTGATGTGATCGCGGCGAGGGTCATCGCCAAAGACGTCTATCCCTCATTCCGCGTGACGCGCGTCGTGGTCGATCGGGGCGATCTCGATCGAATCCGCCCGCGCATGCCGGTCGTCTCCTCGGATGGGTTGGTGGGGCAAATCCGGCGAACCTTCGGGACGTACGCGGACGTCACGCTGACGGTCGATCGTTCGAGCGCCATCGATGTCGTCGTTCGGCGCACTGGAGCGCGCGGTGTGCTCCGAGGTACGGGCGATAAAAACCGCTATGCCTGCCGTATCCAATACCATAAGCGTTCGGATGAGGTGGAGGTCGGCGATGAGGTCTACACATCGGGTTATGGGAGGCGCTTCCCTTCCTCGATCCTGATCGGGCGCGTCTCCAAGGTCGATTCGGAGGATTACGGCCTCTATCAGACGGTCGAGGTGACGCCCTCCGTCGATTTTTCGCGGCTCGAAGAGGTGCTCATTCTCGGTGCCGGCGCGGCGGATGAACGTGAAAACATCCGCCGAAGGGGGAACGAATGAGGGAGCTGCTCCGCGGTCTCTCCGTTCTCGTCCTTGGACAGCTCCTCCTCGTCTTCAAATCGAGCGTGCTCTCCGGCTGGCTGATCGACCCCCTCGACCCGCTGGCGATTCTCCCTATGGTTGTCTTTCTCGCGCTCTCCTCGAATGTTTCTCTTGCGCGTGGGATGATACTCTCGTTTATGCTCGGTTATCTCGGCGATATGGCGCAGGGTAGCCCGCTCGGTCTCGAAACCTTTCTGATGGCATTTACTTTCATCGCGGTTCGGACTCTCGGTTCGCGGTTGATCCTCCTCCGCAACGCCATCATGCAATCGATCGCGG
>JAAZAH010000048.1 GCA_012514415.1 Sandaracinaceae bacterium | reverse complement strand
GCCGAGGGGCGTTTTCTCGAGGCTTATCGAAAGCGCTTCGCCGAGCTTCTTCTCACTTCATTTGGCGCCGAGGTGTACACGGATCTCGTTCCGAAGAGAGCGCGTCGCGCGCGGCTCATCGTCGCCAACCATCGCGCCATCCTCGATATCCCCATTCTCCTCGATCGTTTTGGGGGGACGCTGCTCAGCAAAGCTGAGGTGGCTCAATGGCCTCTTGCCGGAACGATGGCTTCACGCGCTCGGACGATCTTCGTCGATCGGGACGATCAGTCGAGCGGCGTCCGAGCGATCCGCGCCATGCGCTCGGCGCTTGAGGAAGGACTGACGCTGTCGGTTTTTCCCGAGGGAACGGTCCATGCGGGAGATGAGATCCAAGAGTTCCGCGCGGGGGCGTTTCTCGCCGCCAAAGGGCTCGATGTGGAGATCCTCCCTGTCGGCCTTGCCTATCCATCCGATGTGGAGTGGGGAGGGCGCGATCTTCGCGAGCATTTGAGCGCGCTCCTCGGCCGTGATCGGACCCCTGTGGGTCTCGCCATCGGTGAGCCCTTCATGGCCGATGCGCGCGGAGCTCTCCTCGCAAAAGAAGCGAAGGAACGCGTGCAGCGGCTTGTGATTGAAGCGCGAGAGCGGCTGAGCGCAGCGGCCCGATGATCGAGCGTTCGCCGCGATCCACATTGGCGGCAGTCGTCCTATCGACGATTGCTGCGAACCTCACGCTCACCATCCTCGCGATCGCTCTTCAGCCGATCGCCGAGGAGCTTTCGTCGAGTCTTGATGCCGCGGCATGGCTCACCATCGCGCCTGTGCTCGTCTCGGCGCTCGTCGCGCCTTTTGCGGGAAGCGCCTCCGATCGCTATGGCGCGCGCATCGTCTGGCTTGTCGGAAACGCCATCCTCTTTTTGGGCCTTCTTTGGTCGGGGCTGTCGCGCTCGATGTTTGAGCTGATTCTAGCCCGTGCCCTCACGGGGCTTGGGAGCGGTCTCTCGATCTCGCCCGGCCTGGCGATTGCGGCCGGCGCCTACCCCTCGGAAGAGCGCGCGAGGCCCGTGAGCGCGATCATGACGGCGTCCGCGCTCAGCCCCGCCGTAGGCGTTCTCCTTGGCGGGCCCGCGATCGATTATTTTGGCTTTCGCATCCTCTTTCTCGCCCAACTTCCTTTGATGGCGGCTGCGCTTTTTGTGGGCTTCGTCGCTCTTCCCCGCCGCCTCGAGACAGGCGATGGAAGGCGCTTCGACCCCTCGGCGAGCCTTCTTCTCGGCATCTCGGCCTTCGCGCTGCTCCTCGCGCTCAATCGCTTTGCCGATTGGGGGGCCCTCTCACTTGAGACGCTCGCGACGATGGGGATCTCCATGCTGGTCTTCGGGGTCTTCCTCTACCGAGAGCGGCGCGTCGAGGTGCCGACCGTCCCACCGTCTCTCCTCCGCGATCGCATCGCACGGCTCGCGCTTCTCACGCGAGCGATGATCTTTGGAGTCTATATGGGCTCCTTCCTCGTCCTCCCGCTCGCCCTTCTCGACGCGGGACGATCGGCGACCGAGGCGGCGCTCCTACTGTCGCCGCGACCCATTGTGATGGGCATCTTCGGGCCGTTCGCAGCCGCATTCATGCACCGCATGGGGCTTGGAATGAGCGGCGTGATCGGGAGCGCGGCCCTCGCGATCGGTCATCTGATGCTTCCATTTTTCGACGTCTCCGAAGACCTCCCGCTCCTCTTTCTTGCACTTTCACTGATGGGTTTTGGTCTCGGCGCCGCTCAAGTCGCCACGGCGACGATGATTACGGCGCGTGCCCCCGAGCGCGATCTCGGTGGGACCTCGTCGATGATCACGATCAGCACCGCGATCGCCGGAGCCATCGGGATGGCGGGCCTCCTTGCCGTCGCCCTCCATCCGCTTTTCGGTATCCACGAGGCGTTCGTGGTCTCCGCAGCGCTCAGCCTGATCAGCCTCGGCCTTGCTTGGCGACTCGAACGCCGCTCAAGCTGAGCGCAATCAGCCGATGCGCGACTGGCTGGCGTCGAGGTTCGCAACGATCTGGCGCGTCGCGGGCGATTTGTTGAGCGTATAGAAATGAAGCCCAGGGGCGCCGCCCTGAAGCAATTCTTCACAGAGCTTGGTAGCAAGCTCGATGCCGAGATCGGCGAGCGCGCTCGGATCGTCCGCGTGAACGCTCAGCTTCTCTTCGAGCCACGCGGGGAATTCAGCCCCGGAGAGCTCAGCGAAGCGCTTGATCTGAGCGAAATTCGTCACGGGCATGATTCCCGGTAGGATCGGGGTGTCCGGCGGCATCCCGTGCCGGATGGCTCGCTCACGAAGCGCGAAATAATGTCGGGCTTCGAAGAAGAATTGCGTCACCACGAAATCCGCCCCGGCGAGGACCTTTTCGGCGAGGTGCTTCGCATCGAGTTCGAGATCGCCCTTGGATTCGGGATGACCCTCGGGGTGTCCGGCGACGCCAACGGAGAAATGCCCTGGCGCGCGGCGGTGGATAAGCTCGACGAGATCCCGCGCATGCTGGAAGTTCGGATCGTGGATCGTGGTCTTGCCTTCAGGGAGCGTGGCGGGCGGATCGCCACGCAGCGCAAGAATATGACGGACTCCCGAGCTCTTCAGCTCGTCGATGATCCGGCTGAGTTCAGCTTCGTCCGCGAGTACCGTCGTTAGATGCGCGACGGGGATGAGATCGGTTTCGCGAACAATGCGGGCGACGATGCGGAGCGTGCGATCGCGTGTCGAACCGCCTGCACCATAGGTGACCGAGACAAAGCTCGGATCGAGCGGTCGTAGCTCCTCCGCAATGAGTTGAAAGAGCGCCTCTTCGGCTTCATCTGTGCGGGGAGGGAAGAACTCGAAACTATACGAGCGGGCCCCCGGCTTCATCCGATCTTTGAGCATCATCTCGGCGGCACGGTAGCAGGGCGGCAAAGCTCTGCAATCACTCGGATGAGGGCTCCTCCCACCTCTTGGGTCGAAGCGTCCCATCACATCACTTGGGATTCTTCTCAATCACTCCTCCGCACGATGCCCGATCGTGGCGTAGTCTACGCCAATGCCGCGCTCCTTTCTCTCTTTCGTACTCGGTCTTTCCGCGCTCCTGTTTCTTCCCCTGTCCCAAGGCTGTGGCTCGGATGAGACGCCGGTCGTCTGTCTAGGAGACGAAGCTTTTTGTGGGATGCGCTATGACGAGCTCGCGTACGCCACCACACATAACGCCTATGCTGTTGACGCGCTTTTCGATTTTTCGAACCAAAGCCGCTCCATCACTCAGCAGCTCCGCGATGGCGTGCGCGCCTTGATGCTCGATGTCTACGATGGCGCCGACCACGAGCTTGGTGAGGAGCTCTTCTCTTGCCACGGAGTCTGCGATCCCTACGTCGGCGTGCGCCTATTTTCGGAGGATCTCGCCGAGATTGTTCGTTTCCTCAACGAAAATCCCCGCGAGATCGTCACCATCATTTTCGAAAGCTATGCGCCACCCGAAAAACTACGCGCCGTTTTCGAAGCCGAAGGCGCACTTGCACTGACCCGCGCGCAGAAGCTCGACGAACCTTGGCCGACCCTCGAAGAACTCATCGATCAGAACGAACGCTTGCTCGTCTTTAGCGATCGCGACGGCTTCGCGTACGATTGGCACCTTCCGGTCTTCGAGTTCATGCGCGAAACGCCCTATGCCGCCCAGGTTCCCGAAGATCTTCGCTGCGAGGGAGGACGCGGTGCGGAGGATGCGCGGCTACTCATCTTCAATCACTTTCTTACTCAAGTGGTTGGCTCGGCCGATCTCGCTGAGCGAATCAACCACGAACCATTCCTCAGCGAGCGCATCCGGGATTGCGAAGAAGCGCTCGGTCAAAAGGTGAACTTCATCACGGTCGACTATTACGAGATCGGTGATGTCCTCTCGGTGGTCGAACGCATCAACGTAGAACGCGCTTCGGGGCGTTAGCGCGCGGCTGCCTCGGAGGCTCATCTCGGCTCGTTTCCCTAGTCCACCCGAGAGAAAAACGAACGAGAATGAGCCTCCGAACAACGCGTTTCGCATTTTTGATCTCACTGACCCTCCTTATTTTGGGGAGCGCCTACACCTCGGGGTGCGCCTACGGCGTCCCCATCCCGCGAGGCGATGATCTCGACGACGCGGGTGATGCCGGCGATAGGCGCGATGACCCGAGCGAACCCGAAGACTGGGAACCCGAGCCGCCCCCCGCTGGAGTGAGCGTCCTTTATGTCGCGCCGCACGGCTCGAACGAAAACGAAGGTGATCGTCCGCTCGCTCCTCTGCGTTCGATTTAATACGGAATCCAGCAAGCCCGCCTCTGTGAACCCGAACCTTGTGCGCTTCATCTTGCGGTTGGCGAGTACTCGGGAGCGCTCACCTTAGTCCGTGGCGTTCATCTGCGCGGCGGATATCTCAGCGATTTTTCGGGCCTCGCCGGCGATCACCAGACCACCCTCATCACGAGCGAGGTCGAGCGAACGGTTCGCGCCGAGGGGCTTAAGTCGCTCACCGAGATCGAGAATCTCACCCTCCGCGGCGCGGATCAAAGCGCGAAACGTGATGGGAGATCGACCATCGCGCTCTTCGTGGCGCGTTCCGATGCTCACCTCGCGCTCATCGACGTCGTCGTCGATGGCGGTCGCGCGGCCTCGGGTCCGGATGGCCGAAACGGGAGCGCCGTGGCTTGCGAAGCGAAGGGCGGCCGCGGCGGCATCGCGACGAGTGGGAGCTGCGACTTTAGCGCTCCAGATGCCGGAGCTGCCGGCGGCAATCCAATCCAAGGCGGAGCACCCGGCGCAAACGGCAAGAGCCAGAACTGCGGCAATGCGACCTGCCCAGCGGTCGGAAGCGATGGGATCGGTGATGGGAGTCCGGGGTCGCCGGGAGGCAATGGCGCTCCGGGTACCGCGGCGACCGCTGCGGCTGAGGGCTCGGGTTCGTTTAGCGGGACGGCCTGGGTTCCCGCAGAGGGCACGCCTGCCACGCGAGGAGAACACCGCCGGGAGCGCGGGGAAGGGGGGGGCGCGGAGGCGCAGGCTCGATCCCTGCGCAGGATGGACCCGATGGGCGCGTCGCTCATCACATGAAATTCTAGGCGGGATCGCGAACGACGAAGGGCGCACGCTGCGCCGTGTGCCCACCGCCGTTCTGAGTGAATTCGCGGCACACACGTGACGCGGCTTGCACGTATCCCGCTTCAAGTCCTAGGGTGCAGGATGCCGCGGCTCCTTGTGATTGGCCTCGATTGCGCGCCTCCTTCGCTCGTCTTCGATCGGTTCGCCGAGGCGATGCCTTTCGTTTCCAAACTTCGGAGCGAGGGAAGTTTCGGGGTGCTGCGATCGACCGCTCCGCCCATCACCATGCCGGCATGGGCGTCGATGGCGACCGGCCGCGATCCTGGGGAGCTTGGGATCTACGGGTTTCGAAATCGCGATGAAGGCTACGGGCTTCGCATCGCGACGGCAAAAGATCTTCCCTATAAGCGCGTCTGGGACCATCTCGGGGAGGCGGGCTTCAAGGTCGCGCCTCTCTTCGTCCCGCCGACGTATCCGGTGCCCGCCGTTCGAGGAGTCTCGATCGGCTGTTTCCTCACGCCCGAGGATTCGCCGAAGTTCGCGTTCCCGCCTCGTTTTCAACGCGAGCTCGAAGAGCGCTTCGGGCCGCATCGCCCTGACGTCATGAATTTCCGGGCGGACGATCCCGACGCCGTCCGCGACGAGCTCTTCTCGTCCACCAAGGAGCGCTTCGAGATCTTGAGGTATGTACTCGAAACGCATCGGCCCGATCTCACCTTTTTCGTCGAGATGGGGACCGATCGCCTCCACCATGCCTTTTTTCACAATTTCTTCGAGGACCATCCGCGATTCGATCCCGAGGGGGCTTATCGGGAGATTGGGCGCGAGTATTACGCCTTCATCGATCGCGAGATTGAGACCACTGTCATGGGCCTCGGCGATGAAAAGGTCGATCTCCTCATTGTGAGCGATCACGGCGCAAGGCCGATGCTTTCGGGGATCGCCGTCAACGAGCTCCTTCGTGAGCGGGGCTATCTCCATCTCAAGCGAACGCCCGAGGGGCCCGTTGCTTTCGCCGATGCCGAGATCGATTGGTCTCGGACGCGCGCCTTCTCCGAGGGCGGCTATTACGCACGCGTCTTTCTCAACATCAAAGGGCGAGAGCCCGAGGGCATCGTCCACGATCGAGACGTCCCTCCGCTCCTCGACGAGCTCGAGCGGCTCTTCCTTGCCCTCCCGGATGAAAACGGCGCCCCGATGAAGACGATCGTTCATCGCCCAGAGGCCGTCTATCGCCGAACACGGGGACGCGCACCCGATCTCATGGTCTACCTCGACAATCTGAACCGGCGCTCGCTCGGAAAGCTGGGGCTCGGCGGAATTCACCACGCCAATGACGATCGGGGCCCTGATGCATGCAACCATGATTGGGATGGGATTTACATTGCAAACGGACCAAATCTGCCGAAGGGGATGCGCGAAAGGCGATCGATCCTCGACATCTTCCCCACCATCCTCGAACTCTTTGCGGTCGAGCCGCCCTCTGATCTCATCGGAAAGAGCTTTATTTCAGAGTGATTCGACGTTAAGAGGGGCCCGGTGATGAAGAAAGCGCTCATCCTCGGATTCGATGGTTTTGATCTCGAGCTCGTTCGAGCATTTGGTCCCGAGCGCATGCCGACGATCCACCGCCTGATGGACGAGGGGGCGTTTGCCGCGCTCAAATCCGAGCTCCCTCCGGCGACGCTCCCGAACTGGTCGAGCTTTCTAACAGGACTCGATCCCGCGCGGCATGGCGTGTTCGATTTCACGACGCGCCAGGGCTATCGCGTTCATTTCTCAGGCGGAACCGTCCGCGAGGCGCCGACGATCTTCTCGCGTCTCGATGCGCTCGGGCTGCGCACTGCGTGCCTCGGTTTTCCTGGGACCTATCCGCCCGAGCCACTCAGAAATGGGCTCTTCATGAGCGGCTGGGATGCGCCCGTCGCCTTTGAGGCCGATCGCTCTTTCGTTCATCCACCCTCACTCCATGACGAGCTCAAGGCGCGTTTCGGCAGCATCCGCTTCGACGATGTGGACGAGTTTCATGCCGATCGCGACGGCTTCCATGCCGAGCTTGGGGACGCACTTGTCCGCCGCATCGAGCGAAAAGTCGCACTCTCGCTCTATCTCCTTGAGCGCCGGGAGCTTGATGTCTTCGCGGTGTATTTCGGAGAGAGCGATACGGCCTCGCACCATCTCTATTCGCTATATGATGCGAAATCGCCGCGGAACCCAGGTTGGACAAACGATGGGCTTGAGCGTGTCTATCAGGCGCTCGATCGCGCCGTGGCGGTGCTTCTAGGGGCGCTCCCCGACGCTGAGCTCACCATCGTGAGCGATCACGGTTCGGGAGGTTCGAGCGATCGAGTGGTGTATCTGAACCGCATCCTCGAGGAGGCCGGGTTTCTCGAATTCAAGCGGAGCGCTGAGGGAGCGAGCGTGATCGTCAAGCGTATGAAGGATCTCGCGCTTCGCGCACTCCCTCCGCGTCTTCGCGAACGAATTTTTCGCTTCGGCGACGCGCTCCTTCCGTCGTGGCTCGAATCTCAGGCCCGTTTTGGCGCGATCGATTTTACGCGTACCCGAGCATTCAGCGATGAGCTGAATTATTTCCCCGCGATTCACCTCAACCTCGCGGGACGCGAGCCGCGCGGCATCATCCCGCCTGAACAGCGCGAGGCGACCATTCGCGCGATCGAGGCGGCCCTCCTTGCCCTTCGCGATCCGGACAATGGCCAGCCCATCATCAAGCGCGTCTATCGAAGAGAGGAGCTCTTTGACGGTCCTTATCTCGGGCGTGCGCCGGATCTCCTCCTCGATCTCCATTTGCGCGAGGGCTACTCCTACAACGTGATGCCCTCAACGCTTGATCGCCGTATTCCATGGATCGCGCGAATTCCTCGCGAAGAATACCTCGGGCGAAAAGGGCGGAGTATGCCAGGAAGTCATCGAAATCATGGTTTTTTCTTGGCCTGCGGTCCTTCGATCGCGCCCGTCGGACAGTGCGAGGCGACGATCACCGATGCGACAGCGACGCTGCTCGCGCGGCTCGGTATCCGGAATCTCCCCGACGCGAAGGGACGCGTGCTCTTCGAGATCTTCGATGAGCTCGTCGACGCGGATCGCGAGCTTCCCGAGGCCCCCGCGATGCCGCGTCGCGAAGGCAATTCCTCCTTCCTCGAGCGTCGTCTCCGCGCGCTCGGCTATGTCGACTGATGCATATCGCCTGCCTCCCTTTTCCTAGCGCTCAAGGGACGCAGGCCGCGATCGCCTCGCTCCTCATGGCACTGCGGGAAGCGGGTGAGGATTCTGAGCTTCTCACCTATCCCTTTGGTGACGAGCGCCTCGATTCTCCCATCGAACCGGTTCGCCCGCGCATTCTCTCATTCACGCGTTCTCTTCGTTCTGGGCCTTCGGCGGCGAAACTCATCCTCGACCTTCAGCTTGTCTTTTCACTTCGAAGGATGCCCGGAGTTGAGCCGCTCATCGCACACCATGTCGAAGCCGCGTGGGCCGCGCGTCTCGCGGGGAGGCCGTATCATTATGTGGCGCACACCTCCGTCGAGGACGAGCTCGAGGCCTATTTTCCGCGCATACGCTTCGAGGCGGCGAGGCGCGGGCTTCGCCTCATCGGCGCCTTCATCGATCGAGTCGCAATCCGAGGGGCGCGTCGCTGCGCGGCGGTTTCACCTGCCCTTGGCCATCGCCTCAGAGAGCGTCATGAGCGTGCGTTTCATTATCTACCGATTCCATGGTCTCTCCCGAGATTGGAGGACCCAAAGGCTGCGAGACGTGCGCTCGGGCTCAACGAGGATGCGGTGGTCATGCTCTATACGGGCAACCTCGACGCGTATCAGCGCTGGGAAATTGGCTTCGAGATCGCTGAGGCACTTCGCGCAGGCGGACGTGAGGTGGTTTACCTCATCGGTACGGAATCCGATCCCGCTCAGGTCCATGAGTACGTCGCGCGGCGGCGCTTCGAAGGCGTGTATCGCGTGCTTGGCTGCGCCCACGAAGAGGAGCGAGCGATCCTACATGCCGCCGCGGATTTCGCGCTCATTCCGAGGCGCCTCGATGGCGGCGTGCCCATCAAATTGCTCGAAGCGCTGGCTCACGATCTCCCCGCACTTGTGAGCGAAGAGGCGAGCGCGGGTCTTCCGCTCGAAGGTGAGGTGCGCATCGTCTCCTCGGGCCGCCTCGCCGATTATCTCAAGGCTGCAGAGGATTTGATGGAGCGCACCTCAGTCACACCCGCCGGAGACCGATCTCATGGCGGCCGTGAATTTATCGCGCGTGCCCATTCAAATCGCGCTGCAGTCGAGGCTTTCCGGCAAATGACGATGCCGCGCCAAAAAGCCGACGAGACGGGCGGGCATGAAGTCGGCTGGCGCTTCGAGCGCATCGAGCGGCGCGAACCCGAACCGCTCTAGCGTTCACGCGCGTTCGCCAAGGGTGAATTTGGAGTGCCTTAGGCCTTTCCAACCGGCTGCTCCCAGCGGATGGGGCGACTCCCTCGGAGCATCCACCACGCCACTGTCTCATCGCCAATCCGAACCATTTCGAGGGCGAGTCCCGGCCCACACGATTCTGGATCGCGGACGAGCTCGAGCGTCCATTTGCTCGGGCTGATTTGAAGGAAGGTGAAGTTGCCGCAACGCTCGGGGAGGAAGCTCGCTCCGAAGGAGCTTCCTCGTCGGGCCGATTGTAGCGAACGTGCGCGGGGCTGATCGTCGTTCATGTCTTGGAAGCCCTAGCGAGGGCTATGCCAAGCGCGTCCTTTGAGAATCATTGAGGTTTTACGTGAAGTTGACCGCGCTTCGCCCCTGTGACACTGTCACTGTGACACGTGGTGACGCCTCACGAAATCGAGCACGCTCCGCGCAAACGCATCGTTCCGATCGCCCGCGACCATATGCGCGGCGCCCTCAAGATCGACGTATTCGGTATGAGGCGCGATTTCGAGAAGCTCTCTGGCATTCTCCTCCGAGACCACATCGCTTAGACGCCCCCGGATGAGCATCATGGGGACGCCCGTCCGCGCAGCGGCTTCGAGTCGAGCCCGAACGATATGACCCTGCTGACGCCCTGAGGCGGTATCGGCGGACCAGATGTCCAACAGCTTCGGATCCCAATGCCAGACGTAGCGGCCATCCTCACGCCTTCGAAGGTTTTTCTCGAGACCGTCGAGGTTGCGGGGCCTTTTTCGATGGGGAAGGTAGGCCGCGACCGCATCCGCAACCTCTTCGAGCGAACCAAAACCCTCGGGTCGTTGGTGCATGAAATCAAGCACGCGCATCACACCGTCTCGGTTCATCCGCGGCGTCACATCCACCAAGACGATGCCGCGACAGATGGGATCGCTTTCGTGTCGGTGCTGTGCGAGAAGCGCCGCGATGCCGCCCAGCGAAGCTCCCACGAGGATGGGTTTTTCCACATGACGAAGGAGGATCTCTTCGAGATCGTCCGCGAATCGATCCACCTGGTACTGACCCTCTGGATCCCACGAGCTCTGCCCGTGCCCGCGATGGTCCATGGTGTATGCGCGATAGCCCTCTGCCGCGAGGGCTGCGGCGGCGCCACCCCAAGCGTGACGCGTCTGTCCGCCACCATGAAGAAAGAGCACGGGCTTGCCGTGGCTCGGCCCATATTCATCGTAAGCGATCCGGAGCCCGCTCTTGAGCTCGAAGAAGCCGCTCATCGGAGAGATGGGTTGGTTCGACATGGCTCATGTTTTAGCCCCCCGCGTAGGAGATGCACTCCGACATCAAAAAAATCTCCCCTTTCGCGTAAACTAGGCTCTGCTACCTTGCGTCACAATGCCCGAGTCTCGCCTCGATCGCGCCTTTCGCGATTATCTCTCTGCTGTCTCTCCTACGATGGAGCTCCCCGAGCTGCCGGACGATCCGATTGACGCCTTCATCGAGCTCATCGATCAAACAAGCCATGAGACCGGCGCGTTTCACCTTCTCGATGTCGGAAGCGATCCCTATCCGGGTCTCGCCGTGGGCGATACGAGCTACCCTTGGCGCATGATCTGGGCGCTCCAGATCGCCGAGCTCGAGCCTTTTGCTTGCAATTCCCTGCCGGACGTTACGTTCTACCTCGACACCATCGCCGATCCCCTCGGCGAGTACCGGGCGTATTCTTACGAAGAGGGCGCGCCGGGCCCGTACGAATTCGACTCGTTGACCTCGCTCCTTACCTTTATGGCAGCGCGCGTTCGCTACGCCCGGGGAGAGCTTGACGAGGCGAAACTCGAACTCATCGAGGCCGAGCAGTCTACGCTGCTCGAAGACGAATACGAGCATTCACCCGCCTCTGCTTTCTTCGTCTTCGAAAACATTCTCGAAGCGCCGCTCCCAGAGGCTTGGGATGCGCTCTCGCGCGGGGAATGGCCCGAGATCGAACTCCTCGGTCAGCCCGTCCGCGTCGATAAAAGCCGCCCCTCGTACCAGCGCGAGCTCTCGCTTCGGATCCTCGGTCTTTTCCTACGTGATCGGCGCGTCACGCTCCCCGAGGGCGTTGTGCTCGCTGAGCTGAGTGCTCCACACCGTCGACTCATCGAACACCTCCGGATGCTCGAAGAATCGTTCGAGCTCGGTCTCATCCCCGAACTCATCGAAACACTCGCGATGGAAGGCTCGGAACATCTTCGCGGTCTAGCGGAACAATGGATGCATCGCTTCGAGTCGGCGCATGGAATCCCCGATCTTACCGAGCTCGAAGGCGCCTTTGGCGACGCCCCGCGTTCCAAAGAACCCGAGGCGCGCCGCCTCCCGGATCGGGCGGTCGATCGTTTGGCCGAGATGCTTCGGACCATGGGCGAGGATGACTCGTCAATCGAGGATCTCGACGGTGAAGATGGGGAACCGGACTTCTCCGGTGGTGCTGAAGATGCGTCCGCGGAAGAACCTGCGCT
>JAAZAH010000383.1 GCA_012514415.1 Sandaracinaceae bacterium | reverse complement strand
ATCTGCATGATGCCGGTGCCGAGGCGGATCTTTTCGGTATGCGCGCCGAGCCAAGCGAGGGGGCTGACGGCGTCCGAGCCCCAAGCCTCAGCCGTCCAGACCGAGTCATAACCGAGGCGTTCCGCTTCTTGGACCTTTCCGATCGGGAGGCCGTGGTGATCGAAACCAACCTTGTCTGCAGCGTCCATCTGAGCGATGGGGCCGCCCATCTTGGCGCCGGAATAGCCGACAACAAAACCGAGCTTCATGAGGGATCCCTTCGGTGATGCGCTCCAAAAACAGAACGCGTTCTATTTTGCCTGTAGTGTTGCTCAGGCGCAGGGAAAGGGGCAAGGAATTCGGTGTCACCTCCCGCGCAAAAAGCGCGATCCATCGGTGCGCTCATCGTCCGCCGCCTCTCGAGCTCCGCGCCTCTCTCGGGCTCATTCCGCGCGCGCGCCGGTACGCGCGTGAAAAATTTCCCGAATCGCTATAAGCGAGGCGATGGGCGATCTCGGTGATGGTGAGCTCGTCGTCGCCGAGCAAACGATCGGCCTCTTCCATGCGGATGTCTTCGAGGATCTCGCGGAAGGAGGAGCCCTCCTCGTCGAGGCGGCGGCGGAGCGATCGGCTCGAGAGCGAGAGCGCGCGGGCGGTCTCTTCGAGCCCAGGATAGGGCGCGCCTCGGGAGCGGAGGAGCTGCGCCACGGTGACGCTAAGGCGCTCGGGATCGGGGAGCGATTGGAGCAGAGCCTCGCACCCGCGGACGGCGTCCTCGTGGGCGCGAGGATCGGCGAGCGGGAGGGCATATTCGAGAAAGTGCGAGGGGAGGGTAAGTTGATAATGCTTGGCGCCGAAGCGGAGTTCGACGCCCGTGCGATCGACCCATTCGGGTAGTCCAGGAGGACGAGGGTGGAGCGCCTCAAGGATCGCCCCACGAGGGATTTCGCCTCCGAGCAAGAATCGCAGCTGCGCGTAGAGGCTGCCCATCATCGCGGCCGTGTGGAAGCGCTCGGCTTCGGGATCGAGTGGCCATCGGACAAGGAGTCGAACGGCGACGGACTCGGGGAGCGCGATCTTTACAAGCGTGAAGAGCGGATTGATGAGGGGAAAAAAACGGATGATGATCTCACACGCGTAATCGATGGTGGGGGATGTGAGAGCGGCGACGCTGAGCGCGCCATGGCTCATCAGCTGAAGGCGCGAACCGACGGTGAGCCCGAGAGCGTCGACGGAATCGTGCGCACAAGCGAGAAGGACGAGGCGCTCGATTTCATCAATGGTCAGGTAGCGCCCTTCACCGAGAGGAGAATGGATGCCTGCCTCTCGAAGGAACGCCTCGCGGTCGACTCCACGCTCTTCGAGTACATCGAGGAGGGTCTCGTAGTAGCGCGAAGGAATAAATGCGAGATTCGGTCGGATCATCGCGGCTCGAGGGAGCATATCCGATCGTCGCCGGAATGGGTGAGTCCTTGGTTTGGGGTGGGGTGGAGTGAGACCTAGGTTGGTGAGAGGGGAGGGCGGT
>JAAZAH010000382.1 GCA_012514415.1 Sandaracinaceae bacterium | reverse complement strand
GGAACCGAAGAGCAAAAGGCGTATTGGCTCCCGAAGATCGCTCGGGGCGAGGTCCTCTCGACGGCCGTCTTCACCGAACCCAACTTCGGCTCCGATCTCGCGAATCTGATGACGCGCGCCATCAAGCAAGACGACGGGAGCTACCTTATCCACGGACAAAAGACGTGGATCACGCATGCGGTGCGTGCCGATCTCATGACGCTCCTCGCTCGCACCGATCCCGACCAGCCGGGGTACAAGGGGCTGTCGATGTTCCTTGCGGAGAAGACCCGTCTCGATCCCGCGCCAGGCGAGCCCGAGTTCGTCGATGAGGGGCTGAGCGGGACGGAGATCCCCGTGCTCGGCTATCGCGGCATGAAAGAGTACGAGCTCGGCTTCGACGGATTCCGTGTCCCCGCCGAAGCGCTTCTCGGTGGAAAGGAAGGCGATGGGTTCAAACAGCTCATGCGCACCTTTGAAAGCGCCCGAATCCAGACGGCGGCACGTGGCGTCGGCGTGGCCCAGGCCGCACTCGATTCGGCACTACAGTACGCTGAGGAGCGCGCACAATTTGGCGGGCCGATCTTCCAGTTCCCCCGCGTGAAGCGGAAGATCGGTCGCATGATCACTCGGATCCAAGCGGCGCGGCAGCTCACCTTCTTCTCTGCGCGAGAAAAGGATCAAGAGAGGCGCTGCGATCTCGAGGCCGGCATGGCCAAGCTCCTTGCGACGCGCGCGGCATGGGAGGCCGCCGACGCGAACGTTCAGATCCACGGCGGCAACGGTTTCGCCATCGAATACACCGCGTCGCGGCTCCTCGTCGACGCGCGTGTGCTCTCGATCTTTGAGGGCGCCAATGAGATCCAAGCGCAGGTGGTCGCCAAGCGGCTGCTCGAGGGATGAGAGATGAGCAAGACGAATAGCGGCAATTTTTTCGAGGATTTCGAGATCGGGGCAGAGCTCGTCCATGCGGCGCCTCGTACGGTCACCGAGGGCGACCAATCGCTCTACATCGCGCTCACCGGTGATCGCTATGCACAACATTGCTCCGCGGAGTTCGCGCGCGCGATCGGGTTCGAGCGCGAAACGGTCAACGATCTGCTCACCTTTCACATCGTCTTCGGGAAGACCGTCAACGACGTCTCGCTGAACGCCGTGGCCAACTTGGGTTTTGCCTCTGTGCGTTTCCTGAGGCCGGTCTATCCGGGCGACACGCTCCGAACCGTGTCGAAGGTGCTCGGGAAGAAGGAAAATAGCAGCGGAAAGACCGGCGTCGTCTGGGTCCGCTCGACGGGCACCAACCAGCGGGGAGAGCAAGTCCTCGATTATATCCGCTGGGTCATGGTCAACAAGCGCGATCCCGAGACACGGACCGGTGAGGATGCCGCGCCCGAGCTGAAGAAAGCGCTCGAGCCCGCCGATCTCGTTGTCCCGAGTGAGCTCGACGCGACGAAGCTCGAGACGTGGGCGAGCGGCGGAAGCTTTTTCTTCGAGGATTATGAGATCGGCGAGCGGATCGATCATGTGGACGGGATGACCATCGAAGAATCCGACCACATGCTCGCCACGCGCCTTTACCAGAACACGGCGAAGGTGCATTTCGATCAGTTCCAAGCGGATAAGACCCGCTTTAAGCGGCGGCTGATCTACGGCGGGCACATCATCAGCCTTGCGCGCTCGCTCTCGTACAACGGACTCGAGAACGCGCTCGGGATCCTCGGATGGAACGGCGGAACGCACGCGAACCCCACCTTCGCTGGAGATACGATCTACGCACTCACCGAGGTCCTGGACAAGCAGCCCCTACCGGGACGAGACGATCTCGGCGCCCTTCGACTCCGACTCGTCGGAGTGAAAAATTGGGAACGAAGCGAGGGCGCGCTCGCCATCAAGATCGAAAAGGATGGGAAGCAGGTCTACGATCCGCGCATCGTGCTCGACCTTGATTATTGGGTCGCGATGCCAACGCGAAAATAGGTCCAGCGTCTTCGGGTCGAGCGCGCCCCGCCCTCTTGCAGGCCGTCGGCCGAAACGACTAGCCTGAAGGGATGGTCGAGCGCGCTCCCCGTGCAGAACTCCTCCCCTTTGCCTCCGCCTTATGGGCGAGCGAAAAAGGGGAGCCACGCGCGGAGCGTGAACGCGTCGTCCCGACAGGGGATGTGCATCTCGTCGTTCGTCTCGGCCATCCGAACCTGAGGATCTACCGGGACGAATGCGACGCAGTCGGCGAGACCATTCGCGGACCCATCGTCGGGGGGCCGCGCTCCGCGGCGCATCTTCGTGACGTCTCGGTGTCGACGGCCTCGGTCGGGATGATGCTTCGGCCCGGGAAAGCGCACGCACTCTTTGGTGTAAGCGCAAAGGAGCTCTCGGGAGCGCATTGGAGCCTCTCCGAGCTGTGGAGACATCGGGCTCAGCAGCTCCTCGAAGCGCTGCACGAGCTCCGCACGCTCGAGGCACAGGCGAAGCGATTCGAAGAGTTCGTGCTTGATGTGCGTTCGCGTCGCGAGATCGCTTCTCCCGATCCGCGTGTCGTTTTCGCAGCCGGAAATCTCGGCCGCGGAATGACCGTCGGCGAGATCGCCTCCCACTTGGAGCTGAGCCCGCGGCGTTTGCATGCGCTTTTCATCGAGGACGTTGGTCTTTCGCCGAAACGCTATGCTCGTATCAAACGCGTCCAAACGGCGCTCTCGGAATCCCACCGTGCACGCTCACGCTCTTGGTCGCAAATCGCCTTCGCCGCGGGTTTTTCCGATCAAGCGCATCTCACGCGCGAGATGCGTGCGATCGCCGGCGTCACGCCACGCTCCTTCCGCCGCCTCGCGCCGGAACACGCCCACCATCTTCCGCTCCTCGATGGGGCCAAATGAAAAAATCGTCATGCGCGCCGATTTCTTCAAGATTCCGCCGGATTTGGCTGAAAGGATCCGAATATGGAAAAGACTGAAGCCTTCATCTATCTCCGCGCCCGCGATTCGGATGCGGCCGTGCGGTTCTATCACGATGCGTTTGGCGCCGAGGAGCTCTTCAGGCTCACAGAGCCGAGCGGAAGGATCGGACATCTCGAGTTCAAGATCGGCTCAAGCACAATCATGATCTCGGATGAGTTCCCTGAGATGGACTTGATGGGACCGAAGCCCGGCGAGCGCCCCCCTTCAGTGATTCATCTCCATGTGGACGATGCCGATCGTGTCCTCGCCGAAGCCGTCAAGCACGGCGCGGAGCTCCTACGTGAAGCCTCCGATCACTTCTACGGAGAGCGCTCCGGGCTCATCCGCGATCCATTCGGCCACGAGTGGCTCATCGGCTCCTCGATTGAAGAGGTGACGCCCGAAGAGATGCAGCGTCGGTACACTGCGCTCTTCGAGGATTCGAGCTCTCAGTAGCGCCCCGTG
>JAAZAH010000381.1 GCA_012514415.1 Sandaracinaceae bacterium | reverse complement strand
TTCTAATCTTTACATTAGAAAGATGACGACACGAAACCTCGCAGATTACGCTCCCTATCGCTCCTCGTCACCAAGCACCGTTCTCGATGAAGCGACGTGCAGCATCGAGGGGACGCTCCCCGACTACCTCCGGGGCGGCCTCTTCCGCACGGCGCCCGCCATCTTCAAGGGCGCGAAGTTTGCGGTGGACCATCTCTTCGATGGCCTCGGCTTGATTTACGCCTTTGAGCTCGAGCCCGGGCGTGCCCGGTACAAACAACGCCTCCTCGCCTCAGAGACGCGCCGCGATCTTTTGGAAGGCCGCTACGAAATCGGGCATTTCGGGACCGATAGCCGCCGCCCGCTCTTGCAGCGGATTCTCAAGCCCATCCCCAAGATCACGGACAACACGAACGTGCACATCGTGCCGATCTCGGAGGACGCACTCCTCGCCATGACGGAGAGCCCGAAACAGCACCTGATCGATCCGGAAACGCTCGAAAGTCGGGGCCTCTTTCAATACGACGATCGGCTCCCGTCGGCGATGGTGATGACGGCGCATCCTGCATACGAGCGAGCCAGCCGGTCCATCGTGAACGTGGCGACGAAATTTGGGCCGCGGAGCGAGCTCCTCGTTTACCGTCAGCCGCTCGGTTCAAAAAGACGCGAGATCATCGCGAGATTCGGAACGTTCAATCCGCCTTATATCCATTCGTTCGGATTTTCGGGGCGCGATGTCGTGATCTTCGATCACTCGCTCAAGATCTCGCCGATCCGGATGCTTTTTTCGAACCGCTCGTTCAAAAAGGCGTTCGTTCACTCCGGGAAGAAGGAGAGCGCCCTTCTACGCATCGATCTCGAAACCGGTCGAACGCTCCGATACCCGACCGAGGATTATTTCTGCTTTCACGTCGTGAACCAATTCGAGAGCGGCGATGAGCTCATCGTCGATCTCATCGGCTTCGACGATCCCTCCATCGTCGACGCGCTCAGCGTGGACCGCCTCCTCGACGGCTACCCGACGCTCGGTGCGCGCTATCTCCGTGCGCGCCTAAGCAGGGATGCCCACCCAGTGAAGTTCGAGCGTCTTTTCAGCGAGAGGCTCGAATTTCCGGGCCTCGACCGTTCGCGGCGCGAGGGTGCCCGACATCTTCTCGCCTTCGGTGCCTCGATGACGAGCGATGAAAGCGGCCGGCCGCGCTCGACACTCGTTCAGCTCAATCTCGAAACCGGCGAGACGCGGCACCATCACGACCCCGATTATTTTTACGGCGAGCCAATCTTCGTCGCCGATCCGTCGGAGGAGAAAGAAGGCGCTGGGGTAATCCTCAGCGTCGGCGGACACCTCGAAGAGGAGCGATCGTCGCTCATCGTCCTCGACGCGCAGCGGTTCGAGCCCATCGCTAAGGCGATCGTCGATCGCTCGATTCCGCTCGGTTTTCATGGCTCATTCCGCCGCGCCTAAGCCCCTAAGATGTGCTCCGATGCGGAGGTTTCCCCACTGAACCTGCGCTTTTTTTCATCGAAGCGCGTAAGAAAATTGAAGATTCGTGCGATCGCGCATATTCTCGACCGCACGGTCAAACCATGTCGAGGCTAGAAGAGCAGTTACGCCTCCAGCGAATGGAGAACCGCCTCATTGAGGCGCTCGTGGATGCGAGAGCTCCGCTCCCCCCTGAGCGCGAAGGATTGCTTCGATACGCGCTCTCGCTCGCAAGACTCGAGACCTTCCAACCCGGCGCGGCTCGCGAAGGGGAGCGCATCGAGCGCCCCGACGTCACCATAAGAAGCGAGGCGCATGGAAAGTTCCGGCGCCTCGTTCTTGCTCGCCTCGCGGGGCCCCTTTTGAGCGAGCTCACCCCGCGTCGCCGGCTCCGCGCGGCCGACGAGGCCATCCACTTTTTCCAGGATCGCCTCTCGGAAGCGCGCGAAGACATCCTCCGAAACCACGCCAACGATTTTTCGCGCGATGAGCTCGACGATGAAATCTCCATCAAGAGCCTTGTGAATGTTGGCGGAGGAGGAGGCGGAGCGGGGTATGTTTATGTCGGCGCCTACGACGTCCTCCAAAACGCGGGGATCATTCCACGTTTCCTGATGGGCTCCTCCATCGGCGCGATGCTCGGTCTCTTCCGCGCGAAAACCCGCTGGGCCGATCTCGATGAATACATCGCGCTCGGCAATCGGCTCCGTCCCGAAGAGGTCTTCCGCGTCATCAGTATGAAGGCGAACTACGGCCTCCCCGGCGTGTTCAGGCTCTTCCTCCACTCGGGCCTCGGGCCGACCTTTAGGCATCCTACGGGAGAGAGCTACACCCTCGCCGACCTCGAGATCCCCTTCGAACCCATTGTGGCGGGCATCCGGCGTGGGTCCGTCGGAGCCGAGTTCGACGAGTACGCGAAGACGCACCATCTACCCGGCGATAAACGCCCCGGTCCGCTCGAACTCCGTGCGCAGCTCGCGAGCCAAGTCGTCCGCCTCGTCGGGTTCGCCAATCCCAGAGTGGTCAAGGAGATCGTGCTCGGGGCCGATGAGCTCACGCGCGAATTCGATGCGATCGATGCAGCCGGTTTCTCAGCCGCTGTCCCCGGCATCCTCCATTACGATATCGCGCGGAAGGATTATCGGATGCGCGCGATCTGCGGCGAGCTCTTGCGCCGCGAGGATGTGGTCGCGCTTGTCGATGGTGGCCTTGCGAATAACGTCCCGGCGAAGACCGCATGGCGACGTGTCCGTGAGGGCCGAATCGGCACGCGAAACGCCTACATCCTCGCCTTCGATTGTTTCCATCCGCAGCTAAGCCCGGGGCATATCGCGCTCCATCCGCTCGAGGCTGTGATTCAGCTCCAGGTCGCGTTGAATCGCCGATATTGGAACCGGAAGATCAATTTCACGCCGACGCTCTCGCCGATGAGCGTCCTCCCCTCACCGCGAAAGCTGAACCGCGCCATCGAGTGGGGCCGGTCGACGATGCTCGTGCACCTTCCCTACGTCGCGAAAGCGCTCGAGCCGATCACCTTTCGTCCGGATCATCGCATTCAAACGACGGCGAGCGGACGGTACAAGCGGCTAAGCTCGATTCTTCCCCCGCCCGCCTGAGCGCCCCGCGAGTGAATTCCGGCTCAGCTCGAGCTTCTACGGCGAGACCTCCGCTCGCGCGGGGCTTCGTCTTCTTCGGGGATCTCGAGCGCGATTTGCATCTTCTCTTTCGTGCTCGAGAGGACGACCATTGTTTCCGTCCGCTCGACACCTTCGAGCGAACGAATCCGGCGGATGAGCTGCTCGAGATCGCGCGTGGTCGGCGCCTTAACCTTGAGGACCAAGGAGAACCCACCCGTGACGTGGTGGCATTCTTGAATGAGGGGCTCGGTCACGACCCATTGCTCGAAGGCGTTCATCGAAGGCGGATTCCGAATCGTCACACCGATGAAGGCGCCCACATCGATTCCGACCTTTCGCGCGTCGAGCTCGGCGAAATATCCGCGAATGGCCCCAGCCTGCTCCAATTTGCGGACGCGTTCAAGTACGGAGGGCGCCGAAAGCCCGACCTGTTCGCCGATGCGTTTGAGCGAGATCTTGGCGTCGTTCTGGAGCGCGTCGAGGAGAAGATAGTCGATGCGATCGAGGGTGAGAGTGCCTGAGCCAAATTTCATTAGGTGGTTCTCCGCGCGGTATCGATCCCCTACACGTTCAGCCCAAGCCGGTCAAGCGCCTCTTGAAAGGGAATGAAATGCGCGCCTCACCGTAGATTTTTCGGAGGGAGAGCCTCGTCGGCGCTCGGGGAGAAGAGATGAGCCATCGCTTGGACGAATTCTGGAAGGTGACACTCGAGTCCGAAAGCATCGTCTGGTGTACGCGCACTTCGAAGCCCTATCTCAGCCTTTTTGCGCTCGATGAGGCGCTCGTTCTTCTCTACGGCCGCCTCGTCGGAATCGATCGCTCCGAGCACTCGATTTTACTCGATCTTAGGCATGGGCCGCGGTCGAACCACGGCGAGTGGACGGCTGGGGCGCTGCTCCACCACCGCCGCCGCCTTATCCGCGGCTTTCGGCGCGCCGGGTTCCTGGTCCTGACCCCCGATCAGGCCGAACCCATCCCGCGTCCACTCGATCCGGAGCATCCCGAGGTTCAGCTCTTTCGCGATCCGGATCGAGCCCGCGGCGCACTACGGCTGCCGCGGCAGGGTAAAAATGCCATGCCCGCTTGAATTCCGGATCGCCGCGTCGGCCGCAAGAGGGCGAAAGCGATCGACCCTCGCGGGTTTCGTGTTACCTCTCCGTCTTCATAGCGCGCTCTCGGCGCCCGGTCGCATCGGTCCGCGCCCTGAGCCCGCCCCTCTGAACGATGAACGCGACGCCCGAAGGCAAAACCAAGCAGCGCTTCTTGGCGCTCGATTTACTCCGCTTCCTCGCCGTCCTCTTGATGGTGCAGGGGCACGTCTTTCGTGAAGTCTTGACCCAAGACGTGCGCGGCGAGACCTGGTTCCGCTGGCACGAATACATCCACGGCTTCACGGCGCCCATCTTCCTTTTTGCAAGCGGACTCGCCTTCGGTCTCACGACGTTTCGCGGCTGGGACAAGCACCTCAGCTGGGGCGAGACGCTGCGAAAACGCTTCGAGCGCTATTTCCTTCTCCTCGTCATCGCCTACTGGGTGCAGCTGCCGCAGCTTAGCCTCGGCTCCGTGCTCGCCTCTTCAGATGCGCGGATGGCCCGGATTCTCAAGGTTGATGCGCTCCACAACATCGGCATCACCCTCCTCGTCGCCGAACTCCTCGTCATCACCCTCCGAAAGCCGCGTCGGTATACGTGGGTGCTAGGCGCGCTCGCGGTGCTTGCCGTTGCCATCGCGCCCGCGCTTGCGCAGCTGAATCTCGAGAACGTGCCGCGGGCACTCGCCGGGTTCATCCAGCGCTCGGGCCCCGATTCGCATTTTCGCTCGTATTTCCCGCTGGCGCCCTTTAGCGCCTTCCTTCTTAGCGGGATCGTCACGGCGTATTTTCTCTTCGATGAGCGGACGCGGAGCTTCAAGCTAAAGGCGGGGCCGTGGCTCCTTGGACTCGGCGTCCTCACCTATTTTGCGGGCGAGTGGCTCACCCAAGCGATCGACCTCGAAACGGTCTACGGGCCGCACAACTACTGGGTCGTCGGGCCCTTCTTCTTCTTTGTGCGAATCGGCGTCGTATGGGCCGTCCTAGGCGCCCTCGCGACGCTTACGCAGCTCCTACCGAGGCTTCTCGAAAATCCCGTGGGCCGCACGGTTCAGGTTCTTGGGCAAGAGACGCTCGTCATCTACGTGAGCCATCTCTTTTTGCTCTATGGAAGCCCGCTCAATAAGGCGCTCGCGCGTCAGTACAAATACTCGCTGAGCGTGGCCGAATCGACCCTCTGTTTCCTCGCCGTGCTCGGTGCGACCGGACTCCTCGCTTGGGTCTGGCATCAAGCGAAGACGCGGCAGCCGCGCGCATTCGATCTTGCTCGCTGGAGCATGACGGCGCTGCTCGTCTTCCTGTTTTTCTGGCGATCCTGAGGGGCGCGTCCAAAGACGGCAGACCCAGCGGATCCGGGGCGCGCCATCGCTCGCTGCGCCGGGTCGCTGACGCGCTCAGAAGAGAGAAACTCAAGGCCCCGCTTTGGAGGCCGTCCCGAGGACGTCAAGGCGCTCTGGAACGAAGGCGGCCCCAAGACGCGCACAAAAAAGGCGATCGGCCCCACTGCCCATCGCCTTCGGACCGCGCTCATTTCGAGCGCCCTTCGCGGATCGCTAAGCGATCGACTCGTCCTCTTGCTCGCTCTCCGCCTCGGCCGACTTTTTGGCCGCAGGCGCCTTGAGCGTCCTGAGGGCAAACTGCGCGACGTCGAGGAGATCCTTCGGATGCTGCTCGGCCTCGATGAGCTTATCGCGAAGCTTGATGCCCGCCTCGAGGAGCTGCTCATAGACCGCGCCCGTCGGGTTCTTCATTACCTTCGGGTAGACGTCGACGATGAGCGCCTGCTTCCGCATCACCGAGGGGCGGATGAAGAGGAAATCGTTGGGGTACACCAAGGCGCCGAAGGCCGAGGAGAGCTGCCAACCCACATTCTCTTCGCCGCCGAGCGCCTCGATCAGCGCATCGAAGCGCTCGGCGATCGCGCCTTCGCCGTGGAGAAGCGCGTTGAGCGCCTCCGCAAACGCCTCGTAGCGCTCGGGATCGAGCTCGGCGAAGCCATCGCGTTCGCGCTTGGGCACGCCGCTCTTGAAGCCTTCGATGACCTTGACGGCGGCCTTGAAGACGCCCTCGAAATCACCGGCCTCAAGCAGCGGTCCGAGCTTTTCAGCGGAGAGGAGATCGCCCGCGCGCTTGATGGCCTTATCGACGCTCGCCGCGCGGAAGCGCACATCCGGGAAGCCAATCTCGTACTCCCCCTTGAAGACCTCGAGCTGCTCCTCGAACGTGATGTCGGGCTTCTTCGGGAGCTTTTTAGCGCGCGGGACCCGCACTTTACGCACACGCTTCGCCTCAACCCCTGCGAGCGCGCGCGATTGAATCTCGTACGCTTCTTCCGGATCGAGGTCCTGGACCTGCATCTTCTCCCAGAAGTTCGCGTGGATCGTCCGCTCTTTTCCATCCTCGAAGCGGAAGATGCGTCGATCGGCCAGTTCTTCGAGTAAAACGGCGTTCCCCCACTCGGCTCGAGCCACATGCTGGTAGATCCGGGGAGGTTTGGGTGTGAGTGTGTCGTTCATCGCAGGGAAGATCGCATATCATGAAAACGGCAAGGAAGCATCCCGACACGCGAATTCGGCCAGAGGTTCCCGCCGCAATCCATCAGAATCGCTTGATTTTTACACTAGCGGCCGACGCACTCTTTGTCCGTTTTTGGACAGACAAAGCGGATATGGGCGTGATCGCGGTGGTTTCGATAATGACGGATGAGGCCGTGAGGGTTGGAGGGGCCACGAGGATATTGAAACCACTGGCGAAGCTGCGCCTCGGTCGCCCCCCGCCTCTTCGCCTCTTCGTAGAGCGGCTTCTGGAGCGAATAATCGAGAAAGATCGCCTCCACGCGGCCGCGCTCAAGCATATGTCTTAGGAGCGTCCATTGGCGCTCCACATCGAGCTGATCGGCGCTCACGGGAGTAAACGGACAGACGCCGCCCGAGCAGCGCTTTCGATAGAGGCTCAGATCGACGTCGCGTCCGCTTTGATGCGAGGCGTGCCCGCGCATGAAGCCGCCTTTGGGGTTGCTAATGTCATGCACCCGCACTTTCGGCTTCGCCCCGTGACGGTCCACAACCGCATCAAAGGCTTCGAGGAGCCAATCGATGGTTTCCTCGGTTCCGTAGGCGCGCTTTAGATCGCGGATCACAAAGCCCGGGTGCGGCCGCAATTTCACGGGATTTTCAAGACTTCCGCGATAGGGAAGTCCGATGGATTCGGAGCGCGATTCGGGCGCGTCCGAGAAGATCACAAGCGTCTCGCCCATGCGAAGGGGCGCGGTGGTGGCGCGGGCGTTCCAGAGCCGGATCTCGCGGGCCTCGATCTCGTAGCGCTCCGCGATCTCGTGGATGGACTCGCCTCGGCGGACGGTGTGTTCGATGCGCCGACGGGTCTCGGGGATGCGGATCGCTTGTCCAACACGGATGCGATTGGGATCGATCTCGGGGTTCCAGCGGAGGACCTCTTCGAGGCTCTTTCCGTAGCGACGAGCGATGCGCCCGAGGTTTTCACCGGCCTTGACCTTGTGGACGGGGCCGTCCGTGCGGGGCGGAGCTGGCTGCTCGGTTGCGGCGAGCGCTCCGCCGCGGCGGATGATGAGCTCTTGTCCAACGCGGATGCGATCGTTTTCGAGATCGTTCCATCGCATCAAGGAGGCGACCGTCACTTCATTTTCGCGCGCGATGCGCGTCAGGTGATCTCCGGGGCGGACGATCCAGACCTCTTCGCGTTCGGATTGTGCGCTCGCGGCGAGGGGAGCCGTGAGGATGAGCGCCAATGGGAGGAAACGCCGATGAAAGAGGAGCATGCCTTGCGCATATCGAATCGGACGCTCGGAACGCAAAAAAGCTACAAGAGCGGCAGGATCGGCGCGGCGGTCGGAGGTGAAAAAGATGCACTCGAAGGCTTCCACCCCTAAGGGGAATCCGATTTTTACACCCGATTTTACCTTAAGGGGGGAAAGTTCCCGATGAAGGGGTCGTAAGGTATCTCAAACGAGCTCCTGCAAGAGGTGCGAGCGTATTTCGGGGGGGATACCACGCCATGATCTGCAGGAGCTCGTTTCTTTATGAGCGCCTCCGCGGCGACGCGGCCGAGTGCTTCTGCCCGCGTGCCTACGCGCGCTCCCGGCGCGCTTCGCTCGTTCCGTGGCGAAGGAGATCGAGGAGCTCCTCGGAGCTGATGGTTCCGACGATATCGGTCCCTTCGAGGATGCCTTGGGCAAGCTCACGCTTTCGTTCATGAAGCGCGAGGACGGCCTCCTCGATCGTATCCTCAGCGACGATGCGGATGACCGTCACCGGATCGACACGCCCGAGGCGATGCGCTCGATCGCTCGCCTGATCCTCGGCCGCCGGATTCCACCACGGATCGAGGTGGATGACATAATCGGCCGCCGTGAGGTTCAGCCCTGTCCCGCCCGCTTTGAGCGAAATCAAAAAGAGCGGCGCTTCGTGATTTTGGAAGGCTTCAACGAGCCCCTCACGCTGCTTTTGAGGAGTCGATCCGTCGAGATAAAGCGTCGGGATGCCGAGCGCGTCGAGGCGCTCACGGACGAGCTTGAGGTGGCCCGTAAACTGGCTGAAGACGAGGGCGCGATGGCCGTCGGCGAGGAGCTCTTGGCTGAGCTCGATGAAAGCGGCGAGCTTGGAGGACGCAACGCGCGAGTTTGGATCGACGAGCCGCGGATTGCAGACCAAGCGACGCAGTCGTGTGAGCGCGGCGAGGATCTGGAAGCGGCGCTCGGTCTCGTTTTCGTCGCTCTCGGCAAAGCCTTCGAGGATCTCGCGGCGCGCGGTCTCGTAAAGGAGCCGCTCCGAATCGCTCAGTTCGATAGGGTGAATGACCTCGATCTTTTCGGGGAGCTCGGGCGCGACGAGGGTCTTCGTCCTCCGGAGAAGGAAGGGACGGATCACATCAAAGAGTGCCGCACGGCGCTCCTCATTGCCGACCTTTTCGATGGGTAGCGCATAATGATCGCGGAAATGGCGCGTGCTCCCGAGGAGCCCAGGCGTGACGAGATCGAAGATCGAATAGAGTTCGCCGAGGTGGTTCTCAAGGGGCGTCCCCGTGAGCGCAAAGCGGAATGAAGCGTGGATGCGCCCAGCCGCCTTCGCGCGTTGCGTTCGAGGGTTCTTCACGCTCTGCGCCTCGTCGAGGATAAGCCCGGCAAACTCGATGGTTTCAAGGATCTCGATGTCACGGACGAGGAGATCATAGCTCGTGATGAAGAGCGTACGCGGACCCGCATCTTCGAGATGTTTTCGACGATCCCGCCCGTGTAGCACGATGATCTCGAGGCCTTCGGTAAAGCGCTCAGCCTCGGACGCCCAGTTGGCGAGGACGCTCGTGGGGGCGACCACAAGGGAGGGGCCTTCGTCTCGATGCTCAAGAAGAAGAGCGAGGGTCTGGACCGTCTTGCCGAGGCCCATCTCATCCGCGAGGATCCCTCCACCTGCCCACAAGGCAAGGTTCGACATCCAGCGGAAGCCTTCGATCTGATAGGGGCGGAGACTGGCGCTTAGGCCATCGGGAAGCGCGGGCTCTCGTTCTCGAGCGTCACGAAGACGCTCGAGTAGGCGAAGAAAGCCTCGATCGCCGTGAAGCTCGCCCACCTCGTCGGAAAGGCTCGAGAGCGCGGCCGCCGAGGCAATGCCGGCGACGAGGCCCTCCTCACCTTCGTAGACGAGATCGCGCGTCTTATCGACGAGTTTGCGGAGCTCTTCGGTGATGCGCGCAAAGCCGCCATCGGAGAGCCGGACGTAGCGTCGCCCGCGCTTGACGGCGTCGATGAGCGCCGAGAGGGGAATGGTGGGACCACCCTCATCGACCGAGGCATCGCCATCGACGCCGAGGAGCCTCCCAATGGAATTGATGCGGACGCGAAGATCGTCGCGCGTCAGGTTCCGGTGAAGGCGCAAGGAGGCGCCGGATTCGGGCCACTCAGCCGTCACGCCGAGCTCGCCAATGCGCTCAAGCAGCGCGAGCGCTTCTTCGAGGTCGGGGACGCGAAACGCGGCGGGGCCGTCGCTATCGGCTTCATGGAGCTTGAGCTCTGCGAGGAGACGCTCCCGTGCGGCGCCTTCTTCTCGAAGGTCGCGTTCGGTGAACGCACGCTCTCCATCGCTCAGCCCATACACAGTCCCGGGTCCGAACCCGGCGGGATACGAGGCTCCACCCTCAAAGGGACGAACACAGACCTCGATGCGAAGGCCACCGCTTTCGAGTGGGTCGAGACGTACAAAGAGGTTCAGTTCGCCTTGGGCTTCCTTGCCTCGTCTTGACCGAGGAATCTCAAGGCGCGTCCCAGGCTGAAGCAAGACGAGCTTTTCGAGAAGCGCGTCTTGCGCCTCGCGAGGGAGATAGGCGGGATAATCGCGTGCGGCTTGAACGAGGTGCGCGAGCGCCGGATCGAGCTCGCCGACGAGACTTCGAGGTGGATCGGAGTCGTGCCGCAAAATCGGCTGGCCAAGCTCGAGTTCGGCGGGATCAAGGGGGTGGTCACCAAGACGGAATTCGAGGCGAACGAGATCTCCGACGGGGACAAGGGCGACGGTGAGGGGATGAGATTCGACGCGAATGAAGGTCTCGGCGTCGTCGGCATCGACGACGCGACGATGGCCGACGAGCGCGCGGAGCGCTGCCGCCTCGCGGGTCGTGGCGGCACGTCCATCGCTCCGGACGCGTCGCTGGACCTGAGCTCCGAGGAGCGCGTCAACGATGGGAAGATCGCTATCGTCGAGGAGATCGTCTCGCTCGAGGGCTTTTTCCGGGGCGAGGAGTGCGCCCGAACTGAAGGCACCACTTCGAAGCCGCTTCTGGAGCGCGATTTGAATGCGGGGCTCGTTGGTCTTTCGGTCGAGACGAAACACGATACGCTCCCGGCGCTCCCCGTCGGGGCGAGCGCGGAGCGCGAAGGCTTCTTCGGCGGCTTCGAGAAAGCGCTTCCAAGTCGGGACAGAGAGCGTCTCCCCGAGGCTCTCATGAAGGGCGTGCTTGGGGTCGTGGACGATGAGGAGCGCCTCACCAAGGAGGCGAACGCGGTGAGCGCAGCCCTCGTCTTCGGTTTCAACCCCTTCCGAGGGACCGTCGCAATCGCAGTGGGTCCGCAGATAGCCGTCTTCAAACCCCGCGAGGATGAGGCGCGTCTCGATGGGCGGTCGCGCACCGCGGATTCGAGGCGCTTCGAAGGTGGCCACAAGACTCGGCCCTTCATCCTGAAGCTCGAGCGTGCGGAGATCCTCAAGGAGGGGCGCGTCGCCGTTTCTCCCGGTGAGAAAAAGATGCCGAAGCTCTTTGATGCGCGCGGAGAAGCGTTTTAGCGAAGCGTCCTCGGGGCGTTGCTCGGAGACCTCTTGGATCGCCTCTTCGAGACGCCGTCGCTCGAGTTCGTCCCTTATGGCCTCGCGGACTGCGTCAAAGATCTCACGAGCCGCCGCGCTTCGCTTGTTCATGCGCGCGGGAAGGCCCTTGCCGTGAAGAAGCTCACCAAGGCTCGCCAGCGGCGAAAGCTCATCCATTCCGCGAAAATTTCGCTCCGCAAGATACGGAAAGAGCGAGCGAGAACGGCGCTCATAAAGAAAGGATTGGAGGCCGTGCTCGGCGCAAAACTCTTCGACTTCGTGAGGCGTTCGGCCAACCGGCTCAAGGTTCCGATCGACCGGTTTCATCGCGACCTTCTTTCCGGTCGCCTCGGCACGTTCGATATGCTCGCTTAGCGTGCGGATGACCCAGGCGCGATCACGCTCGCTTAGCGCACTATCGAGCACGTGCTGCGCCTCATTGCTCGCGAGAAAGTCCTCGAACGAGGGAAGCTCCAGCTGCTTGGAGATGTATGCGACGATGCGCCCGACCTCTTGCTCCGAGATCGAGCGCTCCAGATCGCTGATTGCGACGCCGAGCAGCGCCTCCCGATCCATGGATCGGGCGCGCTCTAGGAGATCTTTCAAGCTGGGTAGCTGAGCCACAGAGAGTTCTACTTATCAGGAGTTTCGCGAGGCTCAATCCCTTCGGCGTCTTCTTTATCGTTTATCGGCTAAACTTCGGCCCGTATCCGATCAAGAGGCTCACTCGAAGCGAACGCTAAGCACCGAGCGCGCGGGGATTTCGATCGATTCTGCGTCGAGGGCGTCGAGATCACGGGTGCCCGAAGGCGTCGTGAGCATCGCTTCGATGGTTTCGAGCCCCGTGCCGCGGACATCCGTGATGGCAACGCGCTTGGTCTCGCTTCGGGCATGGTTGATAAGAATCACCGTGCGATCGCCATTCGGATGGAGGAACGCGAGGGAAAGCACCTCGGGATCGCCCGATGCGGTCTCGATGAAGCGCGAACCCGGCGAGATGTAGTTGGCGAAATGCTTGAGCACGTAGAAGGTCGGGTAACGGCGACCCGTCCCCGGCTCGACGATCGGATCGTGACCAAGGACCGTCCAATGATAGAGACGCTCCGCACGTGACCAGGCGATCGCCCGGTAATAACTCATCGCGAAGTCGAAGGCCGTCTCATAGGTATCCGGAAGGAGGTAGTGGCCGTTATTGCATCCGCCCGGAAGCGCGCAGAAACCAACCTCGGTCGCCCAGACAGGCTTGCCGTACTTCTCGGCGATCTGGCGGATCGCATCATAGCGCTCAAAGGTATCGACCCACCACGTGTGATAGCTGAGCGCGATGGTCCTCTCGCGCAGCTCATCGTCTTCGAGCCAGATCTCGGCAGCGCGATCGCCCGCAGCGAGCGGCGCATGCCAGTTGGGACCGTGGATCATCACGTCCTCGAGACCCGCTTCGTCAAGAGCGCGAATCAGGGCCTTGGCAGCATCACGTACATCCTCGGGCGAGTTGTAGATCACGCGCGCTTCGATGCCGGGTTCGTTCTGAACCTCGGTGATCTCCATCGGCACGCCATTTTCGCGCATGTAGTTCACGTAGCTCGCGATCGACGCGCCGAGCGCCGGGTAGCGGTCCGGGTTGATGCGCCGCGGGCTCGTCGATGAGAGCATCCAGTCGGCAACGTTCCAAACGCCGAGCTCGACCTTGATGTCCTTCGACGCGAGGTATTGCGCGAAGCCTAGATCGTGAGCCCGGATGATCCCCGAGCGATCATAAACCCCCTGCTCTGGCTCCCAGAACTCGAACCAGGAAGCGAGGCGGATATAGTGAAGGTCGAGCTCGTCGAAAACATCTTTGACGGCATCGAAATTCCATCCATTGTCGTTGACGAAGGGGAATGCATAGGAGTTGGCGCCGATGCCATCGAGTTTTTGGAAGCGGACGGTATCGTTGATGCGGATCTCGTCGGGATCGGGGAGTCCCGTCTCGTATTCTTCCTCTGCCTCGGGCGGAACAACCTCTCCTTCATCGATGATCCGATCGGGGCCGTCGAGGTGTCCTCGTCCAGGGTCATTGGGTTTGTTTGAGAGGGTGGGATCACCCTCCGCACAGGCGAAAAGGAGCGCAAAAAGCGCGAGGAGTGGGAATAGAGAGAGCTTTTTCATAGGCCTCTTTGGCTAGCCGCAGGCGAAAGTGCCCCGGCGCCACCGATCCCTTGTCCTGTACGCATTTTGCGCAAGCCCTAGAAAGCTCGCATTTTGCGATTCTCTCGTAAATTCTATCGATTAGCCGACGAGTTTTTATTCAACTCAGTTCAAATTTCAGCCCTATTCTAGGCTTCCTACATTGTAATAAAGCACATCAAATACAGTGTGCGACTCAGAGCATGAATGAGCGAAACATGAGCCCACCATCGCACAAAATCACACAAGAAACTTTGCGCTAATCTTCGAGACGGTGAGAAAAATGAAGGCGGCTAAAGTCGCTTCTGGACGCCCTCCGATGGGAGCGCATCAGCCGCCCATCAGGGATTGAAGCACATCCGTGATCTCATCGTCACTTGCGTAAACTTCTTCGACGCGATCGGAGTCGACCAGCTCGCGTGTCATCAACTCGATCATCTGCTTTGGGGAGCGCGCCTCTGCGGCAGCATTGGCCATATCGAACGCGAGCCTTCTCATCTCTTCTTCGGCAACCTCGACGAGAGATCGCTCGCTGAGCGCCTGAACGGCCTCGAGTGCCGCATCGCGCATCTTTTCTAGAAATGGCGTGA
>JAAZAH010000380.1 GCA_012514415.1 Sandaracinaceae bacterium | reverse complement strand
GCCCATCGATCGTGATGTCGTTATCGTCCCAATAAATGATGAGCTTACCGAGCTTGAGCCGCCCTGCGAGCGCCGCGGCCTCGGCCGAGACGCCCTCCTGAATATCGCCATCGGAGGCGATGACCCAAGTGCGATGGTCAAAGAGCTTGAAGTCTTTCGTGTTAAAGCGAGCGGCGAGATGGCGCTCGGCCATCGCCATGCCGACGGCGGTCGCGATGCCCTGCCCGAGCGGCCCCGTCGTAATCTCGACGCCCGGCGTCTCGCGATATTCGGGATGGCCGGGGGTCTTGCTACCCCATTGGCGGAAATTTTTGATGTCCTCGAGGGAGACATCGTAGCCGCTCAAATGGAGCAGGCTGTATTGAAGCATCGACGCATGCCCGCATGAGAGGATAAAGCGATCGCGATCGGCCCACTCGGGGTTCTTCGGATCGTGGCGGCGGAGCTTTGAAAAAATCAGCCAGCCGAGCGGCGCGAGGGCCATTGGAGTGCCGGGATGCCCCGAGTTGGCGGCTTGTACGGCGTCCATCGAGAGCGCACGGATCGTATCCACTGCGAGCTTATCGAGCGTCATTTCTATCTTCGTTTCCTTCAGCAGGCTTTCCCGCAGCCGGATCTAGCAGCGAAAACGCCTCAGCGAAAGTGCTTTCAGGGCGAGCGCGGCGCGCGCCTTCGCCGCAGCGGGGAGAACGCGCCCAAACGCGGCTCATCTCGGCCGTGCTCCGCTCGGATGCGAATTAAGATAGAATCTCAGTCAAAAATGGCGCGCTCGATTTGCACCCGGGCGCATTGTGAGGTAGCGAGAACGACCTTTAATCTCACGGCCTTTGTGGAGGGCAATCATGGTCAAGGTGTTCGTTCCGAGGGAACGCGCCGAGGGAGAAACCCGCGTCGCTGCAACTCCGGAGACGGTCAAGCGTCTCGTCAAAGAAGGGCTCTCGGTGAAGATCGAGGCGGGCGCCGGGGAGCGCGCGCATCTCTCAGACGCCGCATATGAGCAGGCTGGCGCGACCCTCGTCCAAGAGTCCGGCCTCGCCGCCGCATTCGCTGAAGCCGATGCCGTCCTTAAGGTCGGCATCCCGACCGAGGGTCCCGCGGGCCATGAGGCGGATCTAATCCGCGAAGGGGCGCTCCTCCTTGGCTTCGCCTCGACGCATAAAAACCCCGAGACGATCAAAAAGCTTCGCGATCGCAAGGTGAGCTTTGCCGCGGTCGAGCTCATCCCGCGCATCAGCCGCGCGCAGAGCATGGACGCGCTCAGCTCGCAGGCGGGCCTCGGCGGCTATAAGGCCGTGCTCCTCGCAGCCTCGCATCTCGATAAATATTTCCCGCTAATGATGACGGCAGCCGGCACCATCCAGCCTGCAAAGGTCGTCATCATGGGCGCTGGCGTCGCCGGCCTGAACGCCATCGCTACGGCCAAGCGCCTCGGCGCCGTCGTCGAGGTCTCCGATGTTCGCCCCGCGGTCAAAGAGCAGGTCGCATCGCTCGGCGGACGCTTCATC